>JAKAXG010000168.1 GCA_021827225.1 Actinomycetes bacterium
GGCCTCCGGGAAGGTGCTCAAACCGGACTGCAGGGCCGACTGGCCGAGTCCGTCCTGGAAGAACAGGGCCACGATGAACAGCACCCCGAGGAAGGCCACCGACCCGAGGCCCATCACGATGTTGGCGTTGCGGAACAGCCCGTTGCCGAACAGCCGGATGTCGATGAGCGGGGCGGGGGAGCGCAGCTCCACCACCACCATGGCGACCAGCATGGCCGCGCCGAGGGCGATGGTCGAGATGATGGCGGGCCGGCCCCAGCCGGTGAAGGGTCCCTCCGAGACGCCGTACATGACCAGGCCGAGCCCGGCCGCCGAGAGAAGGAAGCCGACCACGTCGAGCCTGCCCGGATGGTCGCCGCGGTGACGGCCCAGGAACACCATTCCGAACACCAGGGCGGCCACGCCGATGGGCAGGTTGACGTAGAAGACCCACCGCCAGGACAACTCGGTCACGAACAGCCCACCCAGGACCGGCCCGAGAGCGGGGGCGAGGGCGGTGGGCACCACCAGGATGCTCGACGCCCGCACCCGCTCCTCCGGCGGGAACGTGCGGTACAGGAGGGCCATCCCGACCGGGACCATCAGGCCCCCGCCGACGCCCTGGAGGATCCGGAACCCGACCAGCTCTCCCAGGTTCTGGGCCACCCCGCACATGGCCGAGGCCAGCGTGAACAACACGATCGAGCCGAGCAGCACCCGGCGGCCGCCCAGGCGGTCGCCCAGCCAGCCCGAGACCGGTATGAACACGGCCAGGCTGACCAGGTAGCCGATGGCGACGGTGTCCACCGAGTCCGGGCGCACGCCGAACTGGCGTCCGATGGTCGGCAGGGCAACATTGACAATCGTGGTGTCCATGATGTTCATGAACATGGCGGCGACGAAAACGACGCTGACAGCGATCTTCTGGTTCATCTCACGGCTGGGCACTGCGCTCCTCGGATCGCCGGAACCGTCAGGTTAGCGATGCAAACCTCCGGTTCCCCGGCGATATTCCTCGCGCCGGCGCCGGGCCGGGCTCTGCTCAGGGAGCGACGCTGAGCCAGTCCTTGAAACCGGTCGGATCGTGGCGGCCCACCGAGGCGTGCTCGAACAGACCCCAACCCTCGGCCCCGTCGCAGGTCGCCCTCGCCACGTGGTCGATCACCCCGAAAGGGATCCGTCCGGCGACGGCCGGGTCGGTCAGGTCGTAGACGGCGCTGTCCAGCCAGTCCCTTCCCTTCCACTGCCCGTGGGCCCAGTCCGGGTCCCCGCCGTAACCGGCGCCGATGTGCAGCGCCACCCCGGTCAGCGTGTCGATCTCCACCTCGACGGCCCGGCGGTCGGCGCTGCGCATGTGCAGCACTGCCCGCTCGGGGTGCCTGGTCCCGGACCGGTAGGTGATGTCCAGCTCGGGCCAGCCCAGCTGCTCCTGGCGGCCGTCGGCCCATACCCGGCTGGCGGCGTTGAGGGTGCGGGCGCCGTCCGGGTCCTCCTGGATGATGACGATCAGGGCGTACTCGTCGAAGCGGATGGGCGCGTAGAGCCACCAGAAGCCCTCGCGGGAATCCTCGGCCGAGCGGCCCGGCGGCTCCGCCTCTCCCACCGGGCGTATGCCCCAGGACCGGTCCCGGCTGCCGACCCAGACGTCGGGCGTCACCGGGATGTCGCCGCCGTCGACGCACAGCGTGCCCGACCAGGTCCCGAGCTGGGCGAACCGGCACCCGTCGAGGACGACCCGGTCGCCCTGGTGCATGAGGTGGCGGGGCTCGTCGATGCAGTCGAAGGATCCCTCCCAGGTGAGGTCGAAACCCAGACCCCGGTCCGCGGTGTCGCACACCACCCGGATCCTCGACAGCGGCTCGGAGACCTCCACCCGGTACGGTCCCACCCGGGCGTCCAGCGACCGCTGCTCCAGGGCATCCGAGGAGCGGACGGCCCACTGGCGGTCACCCCGGCGCACCGTGGCGTAGGCGTCGATCACGCCCAGGTTCGGGTAGACGCCGAGCCCGGTGATGAGGAAGATGTCGCCGCTGCGGTCGTGGGCGTTGAAGTAGCAGCGGTCGTAGAAGTTGCGGTCGCTGGACCCGGCGTAGCGCATGGACAGCGGAAGCTGGTGCACCGGGTACTCGTCGAGGGGTACAGGCATCGGTTCTCCTCAGTGTCCGATCATGGCGGAGATGGCGGGGGCGTTCATGATGAGCTCGTCGGGGTCGGCCGGTTCCTCCCGCTGGCCGAAGTGCACCGAGCGCTGGCCGGTGCGCAGCCCCACGATCCCGAACTGCACGGCGGCGTAGACGATGTACCACTCCAGATCGCGCAGGGTGCGGCCGGACCGCCGCTCGTAGTAGGCGGCCACGTCGTCGCGCCGTAGGAAGTGGGGCATGCCCGGGAAGCCGTACTGGGAGGCCATGTCCTCGAACATCCGGTGCAGGTAGATCATCCAGGCCACGTCGGTCTCCGGCGGGGCCAGCCCGGCCATCTCCCAGTCGAGGACCGCAACCGGCTGGAAGTCCCGGTACATGACGTTGCCGATGCGGGAGTCCCCCCAGCAGAAGACCGCGTCGCTCTCGTGCGCCGGCCAGTGGTCCTCCAGCCAGGCCAGCCCTTCTTCCAGGAGCCGGGACCGGCCGCAGTCATGCGCCGCGAACCGGTACCACGCCACGGTGCGGGCCATGTGCCGGCGCAGGGCGGTGGCGCCCGGATGGTCTCCGGCCACGTGGGCGAAATGGCGCTCCGGTTCGGCTATGTCGTGCAGGCGTACCAGCACCTCGACGCTCGACTCCTGGACGCGGGCCTGCTCCTCGGGCGTGGCCTCGAACAGCCAGCTCTCACCGAAGTTGTACGGCATGACATCGGGCGGCACCTGACCGTCGACGTGGCCCATCACGAAAAAGGGGGAGCCGATCACCGCCGGATCCGGTTCGCACCACCACGGCGGCGGCACCGGAACGTCGCTCAGGCGGGCGACGGTGGCTATGGTCCTGAACTGACCGGGCAGGTCGTAGGCCGGGAACACCGGCACGTCCGCGGCGGAGGGCGCCACGCGGGCCACCAGCCGCTCCGACCGGGGACCCGAAGGCCCGTTCCAGCTGGCCTCGAACAGCAGCGTCTCGCTGGACATGCCGGTGGCCGACGTGCCCGCCAGCTCCCCCACGAAGTGGTCCGTCGCATCCGTGACGTGTTGCGCCAGGGCCCTCTGCAGGCCCTGGCGCAACAGCTCCAGGTCCCGGCTGGACCGCTGCAGCTCCTGCCGGACGTACTCGGAGCGATCCTCCTGGTCGGCCTCGTCGGTTCCGTCGTCGATCATTTCCCCCCCTGTGTTCCCGAGAGCTTCCCGGATCAGCGCTCCGGTAGCAGCGAGTAGTCCGGGAAGTTACCGAAGAGCCGCTCGTCGGGGCCGTCCGGGCCGTAGGTGACCGCGTGCACCAGCAGGTCCCCTCCCACGAACGCACCCTTCCACGAATGCCCCAGGCCCCCGAACACCTCCTCGCGGTCGCCCCGGCTGCGGGGCTTGTTGACCCCGACCTTGAACGCCTGCAGCTGCTCCGCCACCCGGGCCGCGAAGTCGATGTCGTCGGTCGCCACCGACGCCACCAGAGACCCGTTCGAAGCGTTCATGGCGGCCAGCAGCTCGGACTCGGTGTCGACGACCACCACGGAGTCGAGGGGCCCGAACGGCTCGGCGTGGTGGAGCGACCAGGACGCCGGCGGCTGCAGCACGCAGGCCGGGGCCGCATAGGCGGAGGTGTCCTGACCGTCCAGGAACACGCCGTCGCCCACGCTGCCCCGGTACAGCGGGATCCCCCCGCCCCGGAGGGCCTCGTCGAACTGGTTCACCAGATCCGACGCCTTGTTGGCGTGGATCACCGGCCCGAAGTCCAGGTTCGGCAGCGGCTCGTCAGGGGAGGAGACGGCCAGCGGGTGGCCGAACTTCACGGACTGCACCACCGGCAGGTAGGTCTCGATGAACGCCGGGAACAGCCGGCGCTGGACGACGTATCGGGGGTAGGCGGTGCAACGCTGCTTGGCGTACTCGAACCCCTTGCGCAGGTGCTGGGCCAGGAGGTGCCACTGGGAGAAGTCCCAGATTCCCCAGGTGTTCAGGCCCTCCTGTTCGAGCATGTGGCGCCGGCCGGTGTCGGCCAGCGACACCGCCGCCCGGCGCCCGTTGGCCCGGCCGCCGACGAAGGCCAGCGCCCCTATGCCGTCGGAGCGGATCAGGGCCTCCCCGAGATGGCCGCCCACCCCCGACAGGAGGGTCACCGGAAGCTCGGCCCTCTTCATGAGGGCATGGGCCAGGGTGAGGGTGTGGAAGCCCCCCTGGCTGGGTGTCTTCGCCACCACCGCGTTACCGGCCAGCATCTGCACCAGCTCGGCGTGGACCTGCACGCTCATCGGGTAGTTCCAGCTGGCGATGTTGGAGACCGGGCCGGGCAGGGGCCGGCGTTCACCCTCGCCTCCCAGCTGGAGCTGCCGTTCGATCTCGCCGACGTACCATCGGACCCCGTCGAGGCAGCGGTCCACATCGGCGCAGGCCAGGCGCCACGGCTTGCCGATCTCCCACACCAGCAGCAGCGCCAGCAGGTCCCGGTGCTCGGTCATGGCGTCGACGGCGGCGGTGACCCGGGCCCGCCGCTCGTCCAGGTCCACCTGGCTCCATTTGGCGTGCTCGGTGCAGGCGTGCTGGATGGCCTCCACCGCCTCGTCGTAATCCACGCGGGGCGGCCCGGGGATGGGCGTACCGTCCACCGGGTTCACGTGGTCCCCGGGTATGCCGACGCGGCGCCACTCGCCCCTCACCAGATTGCGCAGGCGGTCGGAGTCGAATGCCTCCGGCGCCACTGACACGCAGCGGGCGTAGGTCTCCCACCAGGAGGTGCCGGGCTTCAGTATCGGTGCCATAAGGCGAGACATTAGGTGTTGGGGAAGGTCCGTATCGCCCTGGTGTCAGGCGTCGTGCCCAGGAGGGCGGGGCACCCGGCCGTCGACATCGGTGAAGCCGTAGGCGCCGGCCAGGTCGGCCACATAGAAAGCCTGCCCCGACCGGCTGTCACGCTCCGGGTCCCCGGCCAGGGCCACCACCGCCCGCCCCGCGAAGTGGGGCGTCTCGGCGGCCGCCAGGTCGAAGTCGCCCTCCCCGGGGAGCCGCAGGACCCGCCGACCGTCTTCCCCCGGCGGGATGGTCTTCAGCAACTCGGTGTCGACGATACCGGGCCAGATGGACACCACCGCCACCCGGCTGCCACGGAGCTCGTGGGCCATGTCGGCGGTCATCCGGTCGAGCGCCGCCTTGGCCACCCCGTAAACCACGTTGTGCGTGTAGCCGACCGCACCCGGTGAGGAGACGTTGACGATGAGGCCACCACCGTCCGCCTTGAACAGCAGCGGAGCGGCGTGCACCGACGCCACGTAGTGGGAACGCACCCCGACCTCGAAGGTGTGGTCCCAGCCGGCGGCCGGGACCTCCCAGAACGGGCGGCCCAGCCAGCGGGCCGAGCCGGGAGCGTCATAGACGTTGTTCACCAGGACCTCGAGGTGGCCCTGCTCGGCGGCCACCCGGTCGAACAGCGACGCCACCGCGGCGTCGTCGCGGTGGTCGCAGGGCACGGCCACGCCCCGCCCCCCGAGGGCGTCGATCTCGGCGGCGGTGGCCGAGACCGTGCCCGGGAGCCTGCCGGGCTGAACGCTCCGGCCGGTGACATACACCGTCGCGCCGGCGGCGCCGAGCTCCAGGGCTATCCCCTTGCCGATCCCCCGGCTGGCCCCGGTGACCACGGCCACCCTCCCCGAGAGCTGCTTCTGGCGGTCCATCCCGAGCAGGCAAGCACTCCCCACCCCCGCACGCCAGTGCCGGTTCCCACTCAGCGGACCATCTGGCCCTTCGCGTTCATCTATGGTCAGCCGGATGGAGAAGTTGGCCTACCTGCTGTTTGGCACCCCGGGTCGGACCACGGCTGACGTGGGGCGGGCGCTCAGGGAGACGACCGTGCCGGAGATGCGCCGCCGCGGCGCCCACACGGTGCAGGTGAACCTCCTCGACGACCGCCTCGGCCACCCCTTCGGTGTCGATCCGGGGCCCGAGAGTGAGCAGATCCTCGCCGCCGTGTTCGCCTGGGTCGACACCGCCGAGGGATCGAAAGTGGCAAGCATCCTGCCTGATCCGGGGTCGAGCGGGGCCCGGTGGCACGGGTGGCTGGTGTGCGAGTCCGAGCCAAAGCCCAACCGGGACCATCCCCACGGCCCGGACGGGCGCCTTCCCGGGTTCGCCCAGATCGTGGCCCTCAGCAGGCCCGAGCATCTCAGCTGGGGGGAGTGGCGCCTGGCATGGCAGGGCCGCCACACCCCGGTCGCGATCAACACCCAGTCGTCGTTCCGTTACGTGCAGAACGTGATCTTCCGCGCGCTCACGCCGGGAGCCCCGGCCTTCGCGGCCATCGTGGAGGAGTGCTTCCCGATAGAGGCGGCGTCGGATCTGCACGTCTTCTTCGACGCCGTCGGCGACGACGCCAAGCTGGCCCGGCACATGGCCGCCATGTCGGAGAGCTGCGACCGTTTCATGGACGGGGTGGCCCCCGTCTCGTGGACGTCGGAGTGGTTCTACCGCTAGGAGGTGGCGTGCAGGTCCGGTCCGGAGCAGCGGGTACGAACACCGGGCGCTGGTGGGAGGGAGGCTGCATCTACCAGCCCTACATCCGCTCCTGGCAGGACACCGACGGGGACGGCTACGGCGACCTGGGCGGGATCGTCCGCCGCCTCGACCACCTGGCCTGGCTCGGCGTCGACGCCCTGTGGCTGACGCCCACCATGCCGTCCCCGGACCAGGACTGGGGCTACGACGTCACCGACTACTACGGGGTGCATCCCGACCTGGGGACCGCCGACGACCTGCGCCTCGTGGTGTCCGAAGCCGAGCAGCGGGGCATACGGGTGCTGCTCGATCTGGTGCCCAACCATACGAGTGACGCCCACCCATGGTTCGTGGAGGCCCGCTCCGGGCGGGGGTCCGAGCGGCGGGACTGGTACGTGTGGGCCGACCCCGCCCCCGGAGGAGCCCCACCCAACAACTGGGTGGACATCACCGGAGCCCCCGCGTGGACCCTCGACGAGGGGAGCGGGCAGTACTACCTGCACAACTTCCTTCCCGCCCAGCCGGACCTGAACTGGTGGAACGGGGACGTCCGGCGGGAGTTCGAGCGCATCCTGCGCTTCTGGTTCGACCAGGGCGTGGCCGGAATGCGGATCGACGTGGCCCACGGGCTGTTCCACGACCGCCGGTTGCGGGACAACCCTCCCGCCCCCGACGGGCCCGAGACCCGCTACGGGCAGGCGAGGGTGTACAACCTGAACCGGCCCGAGGTCCACGACGTCTACCGCTCCTGGCGGCGGCTGGCGTCGGAGTACGACCCGGCCCGCCTGCTGCTGGGCGAGACGTGGGTGCTCGACCCGGAACGGCTGGCCCGCTTCTACGGCGAGGACGACGAGCTCCAGCTGTGCTTCAACTTCATGCTGCTCTTCTCCGAGTTCACCGCCGCCGCCATGAGCGGCGTCGTGGCCCGGTCCATGGCCGCCCTGCCGGGAGGGGCGTGCCCGGCGTGGGTCGGCTCCAACCACGATGTGTCCCGGATGGCCACCCGGTGGGGGGGCGGGGACAGCCGGCGCACCCGGTTGGCGCTGGCTGTCCTCTGCACCCTGCCCGGCACCGTGACGCTCTACGCCGGCGACGAGCTGGGCCTGACCGACGTGTACGTCCCGCCTGCCGAGCAGCGCGACCCGATCACCTGGAGGGCGCCGGACGGAAGGTTCAACCGGGACCGCTGCCGGACCCCTCTGCCCTGGGATGAGGGACCCAACAGCGGGTTCTGCCCGGAAGGGGTCGAACCCTGGCTCCCGATCGGGGACCGGTCGGGCACGAGCGTGGCCGCCCAGCTCGCCGACCCCGGGTCCACGCTCTGGCTCACGAGGAACCTGTTGGAGCTGCGACGCGCGTCGGTGACCGCGGGCGCCTACCAGCAGCTGCCCTCCGGAGCGGACCAGTGGGTCTACCGCAGCGGGGGCCTGGTGGTGGCCGCCAACTTCTCGGACCTCGCCGCCGAGGTGCAGCTGCCGGGCGGCTCGGCCCGCCTGTCCAGCCTCAGCGGGCGCTCGACACACGATGAGGGGTCCCCGGACGGCGCAGCCCCCACGGTCCTCGGGCCGTGGGAGGCGGACCCC
>JAKAXG010000169.1 GCA_021827225.1 Actinomycetes bacterium
TCCTCACAGCAGGCGCAACCATGAGCAAGACAGCCGCTTCACTCAAGTCCGCCCCGAAGGCCGAGGAACCCGAGGCCCCGCCCAAGAAGTCGAAGAAGAAGCTCTTCATCATCATCGCCGTGCTGGTGCTGCTGGTCGGCGGCTACGAGGCCAAGAGCATCCTGCTGGCCCCCCACTACAAGCCCGGCCAGAAGGTGCCGCTGGGGAAGATCCTGCCCCTCGACCAGCTGACGGTCAACCTGTCCGACGGTCACCTGGTGCAGGCGTCGATCTCGCTGCAGCTGACCAGCGTGGCGTCGGCCAGCACCTTGAGCGCCGACCTGCCCCGCTTCGACGACGCCGCCATCACCGTGCTCGGCGCCGACACCTACAACGGCCTCCTGCCCGCCGCCGCCCGGGAGCAGGTGAAGGCCCAGATCCTGAAGGACTGCCAGAAGATCGCCGGCACCGTAGACGGGGCAGCCCAGCAGATAAGCGCCGTCTACTTCACCAGCTTCATCCTGCAATGACCTCTCCACGAGCGAACCGGGAGCAACCATGACCGACCCGTCCACCGGCGCCCACCAGCCGGCCGGCGCCGGCTGCGCCGATCTCATCGACTGCCTGGCCGAGGAGCAGGCGGCGTTGGAGTACCTGCTGTTCAAGCTGCGCGAGCAGCACCTGGTCCTCAGCTCCGGCGAGCACAGGTGGCTGGCCGCCTGCACCTCCGAGGTGGAGTCCGCGGTGCGGGAACTGACCGGCATCGGCCGGCGCCGGGAGGAGGTGGCCGCGCTCGTCCACGCCGACCACGGCCTGGCGGCCGGCTCCGCCCTGAGCGTGCTGGCCGAGAGGGTCAGCGACGAGCTCACCTGCCAGCGGCTCCTTCAGCGCCAGAGGGACCTGCGCGACATCCTGGACCAGGTGCGGCGCTGCTCCCGCCAGAACCGGGAGCTCCTGGCCCACGGCCTGGCCGCTACCAACGACGCCCTGGCGTTGCTCGGTGCGGTGCCCACCTACGACTCCACCGGCGGGGCGGTGCGCACCGGCACCCCGGCCAGCGGCAGCTTCGACACCCGGGTGTAGAGCGCATGTCCAACGTCAGCTTCAACATCGCCGCCACCGGCATCGACGCCGCCCAGACGGCCATGGACACCATCGCCCAGAACCTGTCCAACGCCAACACCCCCGGATACGTGGCCCAGACCGCCAACCTGGTGACCAACCCCGGCGGCGACCCGCTCGGTGTCGGCGACGGCGTCCGGGTCACGTCGGTCACCCAGGCCAACGACGCCCTGGCGGTCTCCCACGTCCAGCAGGCCCAGGGGGCCCTGTCCCAGAACACCGCCCTGCAGCAGGTCCTCTCCCAGGCCCAGCTGACCTTCCAGGAGCCCTCCTCCACCGGCCTGGCGTCGGACCTGTCCAACTTCTGGCAGTCCTGGGACAGCATCGCCAACAACCCGAGCGATCCGGCGGCCCGCCTCCAGGTCGTCAACCAGGCCCAGAACCTGGTCAGCGACCTCAACCAGGCGTCCCAGCAGCTGGCCACCACGTCGGCCAACGCCTCGACGCAGCTGAGCGGGGTGGTCGGCGAGGCCAACAGCCTGCTGGGCCAGGTGGCCACCCTCAACTCCCAGATCTTCTCGGCCCAGAACAGCGGGCAGAACCCCAACTCGCTGATAGACCAGCGCAACCAGCTGATGGGCCAGCTGTCCAAGGACATCGGGGCCACCGGATCGGTCCAGTCGGACGGCACCTACCAGGTGAAGGTGGGCGGGGTCCCCGTCGTCCAGGGCAGCTGGGCCGACACCCTCGACCTGGCCCACTCCACCAGTGCCTCCGGCACGCCTCAGACATCTCTGGTCGCCCACACCAGCGGGATCTCCCTGTCGACCACCTCCGGAACGGCGGCCGGCCTGTTGGCCGCCGTCAACCAGTATCTGCCGGACTACCAGAACCAGCTCGACGGCGTGGCCAGCGCGCTGGCTTCCACGGTCAACAACCAGCTGAAGCTGGGCTACACCACCACCGGGGCCGCCGGCCAGCCGCTCTTCACCGGCAGCACGGCGTCGGGGATCGGCGTCAACCCGGCCGTCGTCTCCGACCCGACCCAGATAGCCGCCTCCGGCGTTCCCGACACCCCCACCGACCCGAACGCCGCGGTCAACGACGGGTCCAACGCCCAGGCGGTGGCCAACCTGTGGAATTCGGCGGGCGGCCCCGACGTTGCCTACCGGGCCCTGGTCCAGAAGGTCGGCAACCAGGTGAGCGCGGTGAACAACCAGGTGCAGTCGTCCACCTCGGTGGCCAACGCGGCCCAGCAGAACCTGCAGGCGGTCACCGGCGTCGACCCCAACCAGCAGCTGGTCAACCTGATGAACTTCCAGCAGTCCTACCAGGCCGCCGCCAAGGTCATCTCCACGGTGGCCGGCGCGGTGCAGTCACTGCTGGCCGCGGTCTGAGAGCGAGGAACGTAGCCATGAGCATGAACCTGACAGCCATCTCCTACACCCCGACCATGATCGCCAACCAGATGGTCTCCAACCTGACCACCGACCAGAACCAGCAGGCGACCCTGGAGGAGCAGCTCTCCACCGGCAACCTGGTCAACTCCCCGTCGGACAACCCGGCTGCGGCCAACTCCATCATGCAGCTGAACGCCGGGCTCAACCGGGCCACCCAGTATGCGACCAACGCCTCCGACGGGCTGGGCTGGCTGTCGCTCGGCAACTCCACCCTCAACTCGGTGATGTCAAACCTGCAGACGGCCCGCCAGACGGTCCTGGCCCTCTCGGGGCAGATGCTGAGCGGCCAGCCCGGGGCCATCACCGGCGCGGCCACCCAGCTCCAAGCCATCAAGCAGCAGATACTGGGGCTGGCCAACACCACCTACGGCGGGCAGGCCATATTCAGCGGTACCGGCAACGTGTCCACCGCCTACGACCAGGCGGGCAACTACGTGGGCGGGGGAAGCTCCCCCACCCGCACCGTCGCCCCCGGGGTGCAGGTGCCGGTATCGGCCACCGGGCCGACCGTCTTCGGCAGCGGGTCCACCGGCCTGCTGGCCCCGGGTGGGGTGCTCGACACCCTCATCACCGACATCAACACCGGCACCCCGGCGTCGCTGAAGAAAGCCCAGACCACCGACCTGGCCAGCCTGGACTCCGCCATGTCGACGGTGTCGACCCAGGCCGCCGAGATGGGCGCCAACTACCAGCGGATGCAGGGGTTCGCCACCCAGGCGACCAACGCCCAGGCGGCGCTCCAGAGCCAGCTGTCGGCCGAGGACAGCGTCAACGTGGCCCAGGCCACCACGCAGCTGACCCAGGATCAGCAGACCTACCAGACCGGGCTGTGGGCGACCGCGCAGATCGAGTCGCACTCATTGGTCCAATACCTGTGACGGGAGCCCTCCATTGTCATTAACCTTCACCGATGCGACGGAGTTCGGTTCCGTGACGGATCCGAGCAACGCGCCTCTCGAAGTCATCGAGTTCGAGGCCGGGCTGCCCGGCTTCCCGTCCGCCCGGCGGTTCCGCTTGGAGGACCTGGGCGAGGCCCTGCGCCCGTTCCGCCGGCTGCGCTCCCTGGGTGAGCCTGACATCAGCTTCACGGTGGTGGAGCCGGGCCTGCTGTTCCCCGACTACAGCGTGGAGATCGACGACGAGCACCAGGCCAGCCTGGGCATCACCTCCGCCGACGACGTGGTCACCCTGGTGCTCATCACCGTGCCCCGCCCGCCGCTGCCGGCCACCGCCAACCTGCTCGGGCCCATCGTGATCAACCGCCGCACCGGGGCCGCCGCCCAGGTCGTGCAGCACCGCTCCGTGTACAAGGTCGCCCAGCCCCTGCCGGGCGCCGGCTGACCGAGACCCGGCCGGTCCCCGGAGCTGTGGTCACCGGGACCGATCCGAGCGCAAGTGGGGACGTGTTGCTGCTGAGCGCCTGTGTGATCGCCCGCGACGAGGCCGACCGCATCGCCCGCTGCGTCGCCTCCCTGGCGCGGGCGGTGGACGAGGTGGTCGTCTACGACACCGGCTCCACCGACGCCACCGCGGCGCTGGCCGCGGCGGCCGGCGCCCGGGTCGTCACCGGCTCGTGGCCGGGCGGCTTCGCCGAGGCCCGCAACGCGGCCACCGCCCACTGCCGGGGGGAGTGGGTGCTCTCCATCGACGCCGACGAGCAGCTGGTGTGCCCCGACCCGGCCGCCCTGCGGGACCGGCTCCGGTCCACCCCCGCTGGGGTCCTGGCCCTCCAGGTCTCCATACACAACCTCACCGGATCGGGCCGCGGGTCCGGCTACCGCCACACCGCCGACCGGGTGTTCCGGCGCCGGGCCTGCCGGTGGAAAGGCCGGCTCCACGAGCAGCTGGTCTCAGCCGCGGACGGGGGCTTCCCCCCGGTGCAGGCCCTGAACGAGGCCCGCCTGGACCACGACGGGTACCTGCACGAGCTGGAACTCGACCGGGGCAAGGCGGCCCGCAACCTGGAGCTGGCCCGGGCCGAGGTGGAGGACCCCTCGTTCGGGGACCGGGGGCTGGCCCTGGTGTGGCTGGGCCGGGCCCTGTGGGCCGCGGACCGCCCGGAGGAGGCTCTCGGTCACCTGGTGGAGGGGGCCGGCACCACCGCCAATCCCCGGTCCCGGCGCCAGGGCCTGGAGGCGGCGGCCCGCATCGCCCTGCGCCTGGACCGCCTCGACCAGGCGGAGGAGCTGATCGGCCGGCTGCGGGCGGCCAGCGCCGGCCCGGTGGTGGCCGACCTGCTCGAGGCGGGACTGTGCCTGGCCCGACGCCGGCCGGAACGGGCCCTGGAGCTGCTGGAGCGGACCGGGGCCACGGCCGGGCCGGTGAGCGACGACGACGGGCGGGGCTACACGCCGGAGCAGCTGATCGAGTGGAGAGCAGCCGCCCTGGTCGGCGTCGGCCGGCCCGGCCCGGCCGCGGATGTGATCCTGGGCTCCTGGAGGGCCACCGGGAGGCTCGACGCCGACCTCGATCTGCTGGTGGAGGCTCTGGAGCGGGCCGGGCGCTCCCTCGACGAGATCGCCGGTGCGGTGGACCGCCCGTCCCTTCCTGCCGCCGTGGCCTCCGCCCTGCGTCTCGACCCGCCCCGGGCCGCCCGGGTGCTGGACGGGCTGTGGCGGGCATGGGCGGGCCGGGCCGGAGACGGGGAGGTCACGATCCTGGCCGGCGCCGCCCTGCTCGGACGGGTGCTGGACCCACCGGCCGCGGCGGTCTGGTCGGAGCGTCTACGTCGGCGGGGCCTCGACGGGCTGTGCCCCCTGCGGGCCGTGGCCTCCGACCCGGCCGTGCCTCCCCGACGCCGGCTGGAGGCGGCCGCCGAGCTGGGCGCCCGCTTCGGGGAGCACGCCGCCGGGATCGAGGCCGGACCGGGAGCCGAGCCCCGGGTGTCGTGGAAGAACCGCCCGGCCGGACCGCCGGACTTCAGCCTGGTACTGCTGGCGCGGGGCGGGGCGGAGCGGGTACTGGGCTGCCTGCAGGCCCTGGCCCCGACCCTCCCGGCGGAGATGACCTTCGAGGTGATCGCCGTGGACGCCGGCAGCGTGGACGCCACATCGATGCTCCTCGGCTCCCTCGACGGCGAGGTGGCGGTGGTGCGCACCGACCTCGACGTGGGGGCGGTCCGGGCCCGCAACCTGGGATGGGCCCAGGCCATGGGACCCGTGGTGGTGTTCGTCGACGCTGCGGCCCGGCCCGAGCCCGGCTGGTTGGAGCCGCTGCTGGCGGTCCTGGACGGCGACGGGCCTGTCGGCGCGGCCGGCCCGGTGCTCACCGGCCCGGACGGGGCCGTCGTCTCTGCCGGGGCAACCGTGGAGCCCGACCGCGAGGAGCGGGTGCCGGCCGCCGGCCTGGCCCGCCGACCGTGGGGCTCACCGGCCCGGGGACCCCACGTGGAGTGGCTGCAGGGCGACCTGCGCCGCGGCCGTGGAGGTGACGGCCCGATCAGGGTGGACGCCCTGGCCGCGACGGTGGTGGCGGTTCGCCGATCGGACCTGGAGGCCACCGGGGGCTTCGACGAGGGCTACTGGGAGGGCGGGGAGACCGTCGATCTGTGCTTGTCGCTGGCCGCCGGCGGCCGGTCGGTGGTGTGCGTGCCCGCCAGCCGGGTGTCGTTGCCCGACGCCACCAGCCTCGGTCTGGATCCGTGGTCGGCCCCCGGCCCGGGGGTTGCGGGGCTGCCGACCAGTTTCGAGGACAGCGCCGGGCCGGCGCTGCAACACCGGGTCAACCGCCTCCGCTTCGCCACCCGCTGGGGGGGAACGCCAGGCTGATCCGCCGGGCCGGCCCCGCGGAGGGGAGCCGGCCGGGCCGCTACCGGCCCTTGGGCTGCAGTCCGGTCAGCCCGGCCAGGCCCGACAGGTCGGCCCCGCCGTCGCTCATGGCCGCCCGGTTGGCGTCCTGCATCTGCTGGTACACCTCCTGGCGGTAGATCAGCACGTGCGGCGGGGCCTCGATACCGATGCGCACCGAGTCGTTGCTGACCGCCTGCACCGCCACTACGACCTCGCCGTTGATGAGAAGGCCCGGCCGGGACCGCCGCGACAGCACGTGCATGCTGGCCCCGTCCCAGGCCTTCCCCCGCTTGGCCAGCTGCTCGATGACCTCGCGCTCGTCCAGCCGCTGCACCGTCAGGGTGTCGGGACCGGTGACCCGCAGGCACACGTCCTCACCGGCCACCATCTCCACCGTCACGGTGACGTCGTGCCCGACCAGGATCGATGAGTCGGGGCGGCGGCTCAGGACCAGCATCTCGGTTAGATCACTCCCGGCTGAAGCTCTCGAGTTCCACCCTGACCCCCCCGACGGTGTCGGAGATCAGGTTGTAGATCAGGGCCAGCATGATGTTGGCCACGGTCCCGACAATAGCTATAAGCACACCGGCCGCGCCGGTGTAAAGGGCCACCGCCCCGGCGTGCAGCTGGAACTTCCGCAGGCTGAACAGGGTGCGGACCGACTTCTCGATGGAGGGCAGCGTCCCGAACACGTCGGCCGCCACCCACAGCAGCACCGCAGCCACCACGATCACGACCAGGACCAGGAGGTAGAACAGGACCGAAACCTTGGCGACGGTACCCACGTCTATGTGGCGCAGCACCATCCGGGTCCGGGCCCGGCCGGGGCGGCGGCCGGGCCGGCCGGGGGGCAGGGGACGGGGCGGCAGCGGGGCGGGTGGGGCGTAGGTGTCCTCCGGGCCGCCGAGCGGGGAGCGGGCCATGCCGGCCCCACCGTCGGCCACTCCGGTCCCGGCCAGGGCCGGTCCGGCCAGGGCCGACACCCCGGCGCCGGCCAAGCCCGACGCCGCGAGGGTCGCGCCCGCGGCTGTCACCGGTTCGGGCCGGCGAGGCGCCCGCTCCGGCACCGGATCGGCGACCGGGGCCGGACCGGACGGCACCTCCGCCGCCGGGGCCTCCCAGCCGCCAAGCGCGGGGCGGTCCGTCGAGCGGGGAGCGGAACCGGTCACCGGAACGGCCTGGGTCGGTGCGTCGCTCTCCGTCGGGGCCGGCCAGGCCGGCCGGGGACCGCCCGGGCGGGGATCATCCGGCCCCCGGTCGAACAGGCCCGGGCGAGGGCCGGCCGCCGCCGGCCCGGCCGCCCCGGGGCCGGGAGCTGCCTCCGGGTGGGGGACCGGGTCGGGTCGGGTCGGGCCGGCGTCACCGGCGGATGCCTGACCCGGATCCGGATGACCGGTCCCGTTGGCCGGGAAGAGCCACCCCTGGCCCGGCCCGGCCCCCGGGGGGCGCGCATCCGCCGCCTCGCCGCCGTCGGATGCGCCGGCGGGGTCAGGGACGTCAGCGCCGTCAGTCACTTCAGCGGGTCGGCGGGGACCGGTGCGGGCCCAGGCGGAGAAGAGCCCGGTTCCCGTCCGGGCCGGTTCCTGGGAGCGTTCCGGCGGGCGGGTGGCATCGAGCGAGCCGTACTCGGCCGGCACCGGTGAACCCCAGCCGATGCCGGGCACCGGCTGGGGTTCCTCGCTCCGGTCGGCCCGGTCCTCCGGCTCGGAAGCCGAACGGCCGGGCTGGTCCTCCATCAGTCGTTCTCTTCCACCGCGAGAACCGGCGCCACGGATGCCACCACCTGCCCCGAATCGAGGGTCATGACCCGCACGCCGGTGGCGTCGCGACCCTGACTGGAGATTTCCCGAACCGGCATGCGCACCAACACTCCCGAAGAGGAGGTGACGAGGATCTCG
>JAKAXG010000170.1 GCA_021827225.1 Actinomycetes bacterium
ATCTACGAGGGTGGAGGTGGCCCCGCCGGCGGCGGTCAGGCGGTCGGGGGTCCCCTGGCTCGAGTTCCCGGCATGCAGCGAAACGACCACCAGGCCGGCTCCGAGCACGAACACCGCCACGCCGATGACGATGAGCAAGGTCGACCGTTTAGACACCCAGCACCCTCTCTTCCTGCCCCAACAGAGCCGCGGCAACCGGCGGATTCGTTCCTTTTCCGAATTCTCGGCACGGCCCGGTGGCAAGTGAATAGTCCTTTTGACCCGTTGATTCCTCCACCTGGCTGTCCGATTGTTCCGGTGGGGACAGGTCCGATTGGACCTCCGGAGAGGCTTCGGTAAGGGTGCACAGAACCTATGAAGGGATAAAACGGACCGCCTCCCGCCGGTCGGACCGCGCTTCGGAGCGGGGGGCGTCGGCCGTCGAGTTCGCCCTCGTCGTGCCGGTGTTCCTGATTTTCGTGTTCGGGATAATCGAGTACGGAACGATCTTCCTGGTCCGCAACCAGATGACCGAGGCCGTCTCCGATGCGGCCCGGACCGCCGTCAACTACAGCACCACGGCACAGGCCCTGAGCGAGTCGCTGTCCGCCCTGCAGACGAACCTTCCCCACGACGGGGCCGGCCTCATGTCCTCCAACTGCTCCAGCAGCAGCTCCGGGCCGGTGCAGTGCTCCAGCTCCCTGACGAGCAACTGCAACGCCCCCGCCGGCTACAAGTGCCTCCAGGTGAGCGTCACCTACGACTACAGCGCCGACCCGGTCGTCTCCTTTCCCCTCCTGCCGGCGCCCTCGAAGCTCACCGCGTCGACGACGGTCCTGATCGCCGACCCGACCGGCCAATGAAGCGCGAGGAACGGGGCGCCATCGCCGTGATCACGGCCATAGCCATGACCATGATCATGGGGGCCACCGCTCTGAGCTTCGACATCGGCCGCGAGGTGGACACCAACCGCTTCGTCCAGGCCACCGCCGACGCCGTCGCCCTCGACGCCGCCAACTTCGTCGACGGCAGCCCGGCTGCCAGCATCGACAGCTACACGCCGATAGGGGGAAGCCAGTACGAACTGGCCCAGATCATCCAGTACGAGGCGGCCCAGAGCGCCATCCGCAACAACGTGAGCACCGCCGACCTGCCCGGCGACTCGGTGACGCTGGGATCGTGTTCCACCACCTCGCCCTGCGCCTTCGTCCCGGTCGAGAGCTGCCCGCTCACCGAAACCCTCCCGGTGCCCGACTCGGGCAGCCCCGGGGCCTGCTCCCTGGTCACCGGCGCTGACCCCACCACGGCCATCAACGCGGTTCAGGTTTCCGCCAGCTCGGTCACCAGCTTCGTGTTCCAGGCGGGAAGCGCCACGTCGGTGCGCACGGCCACCGCCATGCGGTCGTTCGCCAACAGCACCCAGGCCCACCCCAAGATGCCGACCTCCGCGTTCAGCCTCGGTTCCACCCTCCTCGACTTCAACAACCCGCTGGTGGACCAGGTGCTCAGCCAGGAACTGGGCACCAGCGCCGCCAACATCTCGGCGCTCAGCTACAGCGGCCTGGTGGGGGCCACCGTGTCGCTCGGCGACATCGTGGCGGCCAACGCCAGCGTCGGCACGCTCTACAACCTCCTCAACACGTCGGCGTCACCGGCCACCCTGCTCGGCTACTACTACAACGCCCTGCTGGCCCAGCACACCCCAGCCGCCGGGGCCGCCGCCACCAACCTCAATATGGCATTGGGGGTGACCGGATCGGGATCGAGCCAGATCAGCGGGGGCGCCAACGCCACAGTGAAGCTGTGCCAGCTGGTCGACCTCAGCGGCCAGCAGAGCTCCTGCGGGGTTTCCGGCAGCGCCCTGGACCCGGCCGCCTACGCCCAGGTGGACGCGGCCAGCTTCCTCACCGGGGTGGCCAGCCTGTCCGGCCAGGGCCACGCCGTGGGGATAAACATCGGGATCGCCCAGCTGCTGAACGCCACCGTCACCCTGGTCACCCCCATGGTGACCGTCGGACCGGGACCGGCGGACGATCCCTGCCCGAGCGGGTACAGCGACTGCCCCCTCACGGCGGGCAACCAGCAGGGCAGTGTGAACCTCACGATCGCGAACGTCAGCCTGGGGTCCCTCCTCCCGCTGCTGGACGTGAGCTTGACCGCCGGCGCGGCCGACGCGAACGCCACGCTGAGCGGCCTGAGCTGCGGGATATCGTCCGCGGACCCGGCCACCACCGCCACGCTGTCGGGCACGACCACGGCAGCCACCCTCTCCGGCTCGCTCACCGTGGCCGGGACCACCGCCCCCCTGGCCAGCGCATCGGTGGCTGCGAGCACCTTCACCCACACCTTCGACGGTCCGTTCGGATCCGGTCAGCCGGCTCCGTGGGAGTCGACCAACACGATGGCCACCGTGGTGCTGCAGCCGCCCCCGTCGAGCCTCCTGGGCTCCCTCTTCAGCCCGGTCACCTCCATCCTGAACACCGTCCTGGCCCCGGCGCTCGGGCCGGTGCTCAGCGCCCTCGGGGTGAACCTGGGCTACGCCACGCTGATAGACAACTACGTGAACTGCGACAACGCCACACTGGTGGCCACCACGCCGTGACCTGCCGCCACCTCACGGTGTGATGGCGGCGGCCACCCGGGCGGCGACCGCGGCGACCGGCCCGGACCCGTCCACGACCCGCCACCGGCCCGGGTCGGCGGCGGCCAGCCGGGCGAATCCGGCTCCGATGCGGTCGTGGAACCCGGCCACCTCCGCCTCGATACGGTCGTCGGTCCCGCCGCTGCCGGCCCGGCGACGGGCCCGGCGCCGCCAGGCCTCCTCCGGGCTGACGGAGAGCAGGATCACCAGGTCCGGCTCCAGCCCGGCCGACGCCCACGACGACAGGTGGGCCAGCTCGGCCGGGTCGAGGCCCCGGCCGTATCCCTGGTAGGCGACGGTGCTGCCGCTGAAGCGGTCGCACACCACGTCGCGCCCGGCGGCCAGCGCCGGCTCGATGACCTGCTCGACGTGCTGGGCCCGGGCGGCGAGCATCAGCAGGGTCTCCGCCCGGGGGGTCACCGCCGGCAACTCCGGGTCCAGCAGCAGGGCCCGGATGTGCTCACCGGTGGCGGTGCCGCCCGGCTCCCGGGTGAGCAGCGCCCCGAGAGCGTCGGCCAGCAGCGCCGCCTGTGTGGACTTCCCGCTGCCCTCCCCGCCCTCCAGGACGATGAAGCGGCCGCGGTCTGCTCCCGGGCGGGGGTTCAGCCCGACGCCTTCTTCTTGGCCGCCTTCTTCGCCGCCGGGGCCTTCTTGGCCGCCGCCTTCTTGACCGGAGCCTTCTTGACCGGCGCGGCCTTCCTGGCCGCCGCCTTCTTGGCCCGGCCGGCCCGGGGCGGGGCGGCCCGGCGGTCGGCCAGCAGCTCGGCGGCCCGCTCAGGGGTGATCCCCTCGACCGTGTCCCCCTTGCGCAGCGAGGCGTTGGTGGTCCCGTCGGTCACGTAGGGCCCGAAGCGGCCCTCCTTGAGGACGATGGGAGCCCCCGAAACGGGGTCGGGGCCGAACTCCCGCAGGGGCGGGGCGGCCGCCCCCCGTCCCCGGCGGGTCTTGGGCTGGGCGAAGAGGGCCAGCGCCTGGTCCAGGGTGACGCTGAAGAGCTGATCCTCGCTCTCGAGCGACCGGGAGTCGCTCCCCTTCTTCAGGTACGGGCCGTACCGGCCGTTGGTCGCCACGATCTCCTCACCGTCGGCCGGATCGACCCCCACCGCCCGGGGCAGCTCGAGCAGGCGCAGGGCCTCCTCGAGGGTCACGGTGGAGGGGTCCATGGTCCGGAACAGGGACGCGGTGCGGGGCTTCTCCCCGGTGGCGGCCAGGTCCTCGGCGGTGCCCACCTGCACGTAGGGTCCGTAGCGGCCGGCCTTGACGACCACCGGCAGGCCGCTGGCCGGGTCCGGGCCGAGCTCCCGGTCCGAGGATCCGGCCTCCAGGAGCTCGACGGCCCGGCCCACGGTCAACTCGTCGGGGGCCAGGTCCTCGGGCAGCGAAGCCCGCCCGTCCGCCTCGCCGGACTCCGTGACCCGCTGCAGGTAGGGCCCGTAGCGGCCGACGCGCACCACGATCCCGGAGTCGGGCCCGCCGATCGGGATGGAGTTGATCTCCCGGGCGTCGATCTGGCCCAGGTGCTCGGAGACCATCCGCTTGAGGCCCGGCCGGTCCGCCCCGTCGTTGCTCTCACCGAAGTAGAAGCGGGTGAGCCACGGCACGGCATCGCGCTCACCGTTGGCGATGCCGTCCAGGTCCTCTTCCATCGAGGCGGTGAAGTTGTAGTCGACCAGCTCCCCGAAGTGCCGCTCGAGCAGGCCGATCACCGCGAACGCGGTCCAGGAGGGGATCAGGGCGGAGCCCTTCTTCCAGACGTAGCCCCGACCCTGGATGGTGTCGAGGATCGACGCGTACGTCGAGGGGCGCCCCACGCCCATCTCCTCGAGGGCCTTCACCAGGGACGCCTCCGTGTAGCGGGCCGGGGGGGAGGTGCTGTGCCCGTCGGCGGACAGCTCCACCACTGACAGAGCGGCGCCCACCTCCAGGCGGGGCAGGCGGACCTCCCGGTCCTCCAGCTCGGCGTCGGGATCGTCGGAGCCCTCCACGTAGGCCCGCAGGAACCCCGGGAAGGTGATCACCCGCCCGGACGTGGCGAACTCGGCGTCCTCTCCCCCGCTCGACGTGGCCCCCAGGCGGACCTGGACGCTCTGGCCCAGCGCGTCGGCCATCTGCGACGCCACCGTGCGCATCCACACCAGCTCGTACAGGCGGCGCTGGTCGCCCTGCAGGCTGGTCTCCTCCGGGGTGCGGAACGTGTCGCCGGCCGGGCGGATGGCCTCGTGCGCCTCCTGGGCGTTCTTCACCTTCTTGTCGTAGCGGCGGGGGGCGGCCGGCACGTACTGGTCGCCGTAGAGGGACCGGGCCTGGCTGCGGGCGGCGTTGAGCGCCTCCTCCGACAAGGTGGTGGAGTCGGTACGCATGTAGGTGATGTAGCCCGACTCGTACAGGTCCTGGGCCACCCGCATGGTGCGCGCCGCCGAGAAGCGCAGCTTGCGGCCGGCCTCCTGCTGCAGGGTGGAGGTCATGAACGGCGGGTGCGGGGTGCGCCGCCACGGCTTCTCCTCGACGGAGCGCACCGAGAACTCGGCGTTCTCCAGCCGGCCGGCCAGCGCGGCGGCGGCCGGCTCGTCGAGCAGGACGGCGTCGGCCCGGCTGAGCCGGCCGTCCTCGTCGAAGTCCCGGCCGGTGGCCAGGCGCCGGCCGTCCAGCTCGACCAGGGAGGCCCCGAACTCGGATCGGTCGGCCCCAGCCGCCGCCTCGGCGAAGCGGCCGGCCAGGTCCCAGTAGGAGGCGGGGGTGAAGCGCATGCGGGCCCGCTCCCGCTCCACCAGGAGCCGGGTGGCCACGGACTGCACCCGGCCGGCGGACAGGCTGGGCATGACCTTCTTCCACAGCACCGGGCTGACCTCGTAGCCGTAGAGGCGGTCGAGGATGCGGCGGGTCTCCTGGGCGTCGACCAGCCGGCGGTCCAGATCCCGCCACTCCCGCACCGCCCGCTCGATGGCCGGCCGGGTGATCTCGTGGAAAACCATGCGTTTGACGGGTATCCGGGGGGCCAGCACCTCCATCAGGTGCCAGGCGATGGACTCACCCTCGCGGTCCTCGTCGGTGGCCAGGAACAGCTCGCTGGCGTTCTTGACCATGTCCTTGAGCTTTCGGACCTGGTCCTTCTTCTCGCGCGACACCACGTAGAGCGGTTTGAAGTCGTTGTCGACGTCCACCCCGAGCCGGGACCACGGCTCGGACTTGTAGGCGGCGGGTACGTCGGCGGCGTTGCGGGGAAGATCCCGGATGTGCCCGATGGAGGACTCGACGTCGTAGTCCGCCCCGAGGAAACGGGCGATGGTGCGGGCCTTGGCCGGCGACTCGACGATGACTAGTGGTTTGGGCATGGGTCCCCAATTGATAGAGGAAAAAGGAAGCGGCCGGGGTGACCGCCTTCCTCTGGCTTGGCGCACAGGGTATAGCGGCTGCCGGGTGTAGACCGCCATGCAGGGGCGCCCCACCGGGACGGCGGTGGCCGGGCCCCCGGGCCCGGCCACCTCACCCATCGCGGCCCGGCGCTACCGGGCGGGGCTCAGGATCCCACGCCGGCCCGCTCGGCCCCCTCCTCCGGCGCGGACGGCGCGGGGGCGTCCATGGCCTGCATCTTGCGCTTGGAGAACAGCACACCGGCCAGGATGACCGCTCCGGCGACCACCGCGATCACGGTCCGGGCGGCGGTGTTGTTCTGCAGGCTGATGACCGCGGGCAGGATCAGCAGGCTGACCAGGTTCATGACCTTGATCAGCGGGTTGATGGCCGGCCCGGCGGTGTCCTTGAACGGGTCGCCGACCGTGTCGCCGATGACCGCGGCCTTGTGCGACTCCGACCCCTTGCCGCCCTCGTGGCCGTCCTCGATGTACTTCTTGGCGTTGTCCCAAGCGCCTCCGGAGTTGTTCAGGAAGTTGGCCATCAGCTGGCCGGTGAGGATGGTGCCGGCCAGGAAGGCCCCGAGGGCCAGGTCCCCGATGGCGAAGCCGACCACCACCGGCGACAGCACGGCCAGCAGGGCCGGGGTGGCCAGCTCCCGCTGGGCGGCGGCGGTGCAGATGTCGATCACCCGGCCGTACTCGGGACGCTCGGTGCGGTCCATGATGCCCGGGTGCTCCCGGAACTGACGGCGCACCTCCTGGACCACGGTGCCAGCCGAGCGGCCGACGGCCCGGATGGCCAGTGACGAGAACAGGAAGGCGATCGAGCCGCCGATCAGCAGCCCGAGGAACGTCTTCGGGTTGGCCACGTTGATCATGCTCTGCGACACGCTGGTGAAGAGGGCATTGGCGGCGTGGCCGGTCAGGTTGGGTATCCCCTTGGCGTTCTCGGCGATGGTCTGGATGTAGCTGGCGAAGAGGGCCACGGCGGCGATCACGGCGGAGCCGATGGCGAAGCCCTTGGTGATGGCCTTGGTGGTGTTGCCGACGGCGTCCAGGCTGACCATGATCCGCTCCGGCTCGCCGTGGAACTCGCCGCTCATCTCGGCGATACCGGCGGCGTTGTCGGAGATGGGCCCGAAGGTGTCCTCCGACACCACGATCCCGGCGTTGGAGAGCAGGCCCAGCCCGACCAGCGACACCAGGTACAGCTCGTAGCGGATGTCGCCCTGGCCGAGGGCGATGGCCACCACGATGGCCAGAACGATGGCGATGATGGCCGGCGCCGAGGACTCCAGGCCGGTGCTGATGCCCGACAGGACGGCGGTGGCCGGACCGGTCCGGGTGGACTCGGCAATGTCGCGGACCGGCGTGGTCTCGGTCGAGGTGTAGTACTCGGTGATGCGGCTGGCCACCTGGCCCAGGACCACACCGGTGGTCACGGCCCAGAAGACCCGGAAGTTGTGCACGTACCACGCCGACACGGCGAGGGTGCCGAGGATGGTGAGCACGGCGGACACCATGAGGCCCCGGTTGATCGGGGCCATGGCCGTCTTGTCGCGATTCGTGGCCCGCACCAGGAGGATCCCGATGATCGACGCCAGGATGCCGATGGCCGGGACGATCAGGGAGAACACCAACCCGACCTGGGCCTTGGACGAGGGGAAGGCGGTGTTGGCCAGGATGAGCGTGGCCACGAGGATGACCACGTATGACTCGAACAGATCGGCGCCCATGCCGGCGCAGTCGCCGACGTTGTCACCCACGTTGTCAGCGATGGTGGCGGCGTTGCGGGGGTCGTCCTCGGGGATGCCCGCCTCGACCTTGCCGACCAGGTCGGCGCCCACGTCGGCCGCCTTGGTGAAGATCCCGCCGCCGACGCGCATGAACAGGGCCAGCAGGGAGCAGCCGAAGCCGAAGCCGACCAGGATGGCGGTGGCGGTGTTCTGGGCCACCATGACGATGACGGTGGCGCCCACCAGGCCCAGGCCGACGACGAACAGCCCGGTGATGGCCCCGGTCCGGAAGGCCACCTTCAGGGCCCCCTGGAGGGAACCGTCACGGGCGGCCGCCGCGGTGCGGACGTTGCCGCGCACCGCGGTGCTCATGCCGATGTAGCCGGCCAGGCCCGACAGGGTGGACCCGGCCAGGAAGGCGATGGCCCGGAACAGGCCTGACAGCCAGTAGGAGAGGACGGTA
>JAKAXG010000171.1 GCA_021827225.1 Actinomycetes bacterium
GATGTTCAGAGCGTCGCCGCTGATGACCAGCACCGCTATCGTCTCGCCCAGAGCCCGGGCCCACCCGAGGAGGGAGGCGGCGATCAGGCCGGTGCGGATGTAGGGCAGGGTGACGAAGCGGACCGTCTCGGTCGGGGTCAGGCCGAGGGCGTAGGCCCCCTCCTTCGAGGTCACCGGAACGGCCCTGACGAGCTCTCTCGTCACTGAGGCGACGATGGGGATGATCATGACCGCCAGCACCACCGACGCGGTCAGCAGACCCTGGCCGGCGCCGGTGGGGCCCGTCAGCCAGGGGATCCCGAGCGCGGAGATCCAGCGGTAGACCGTCCGCGAAAGCAGCGGGCCGAACGTGTAGATGCCCCAGAGCCCGAACACCACGCTGGGGATGCCGGCGAGCACTTCCAGGAAGACGCCGAGGGCGCCCTGAAGCCGCTGGGGAATCTTCTCCACCAGCAAGATGGCCCCTCCGGCCGCCACCGGGACGGCCAGGACCAGGGCTATGAGAGACGACACCACCGTCCCGAACAGCAGCGGCAGCACCCCGAAGGACGCGCCGCGGGCGGCGCTGTAGCCGTGGCGCACCTCGGTGCTGCCGTAGAGGTTGCCCATGGTGAAGTTCTTCGAGGTGAAGAAGTGCCAACCGTTGAACACGATCGCCGGGTACGCCGACTTCACCATCTCGTAGGCCAGCAGCACCAGCGCCACCGTGGGGAGCAGCGCGGCGAAGGCCAGGACCGCCCGCAGGGCCCGGTCCCGGCCGGTCAGTTCGGAGAGGTTCCGGGCCCGGGCCGACAGGCGAGATCCTGTCGGCCCGCGCCGCTCTTCTACCGCCGCAGTCATATCAGCTGATGGAGGCGATGGCCTTCTGGACCTGGGGGATCACGCTCGCGGGGAGGCCCACGAAGTGCTCCTTGGCCAGGTAGGCAGGGGTACTACCGCCGGAGGGGTCGATGGCGAAGGCCAGGAAGTCCCGGATGGCCATGGCGGTGTCGGAGTTCGCCTGCTTGTTCTTCACGATGATGTACTCGAAGTTGACGATCGGGTAGGACTGGGCGCCCGGCTCGTAGATGATGGGGGCGGCCAGGCTGGCCGGGATGCTGGTGGCGCCGGCGCTCACGGCGGAGCCCACGGTGGAGGCGTCGGGCTGGACGTAGTTGCCGGCCTTGTTCTGCAGATCGACCTCGCCGAGACCGGCGCTCTTGGCCTCGTCCTCGGAGCTGATGCCGATGTAGGCGATACAGCCGGGGGTGGCGTGGCAGGTCTGCACCATGCCCGGGTTGCCGTTGGCCGTCAGCTCGTTGGACACCGCCGGCCAGGTGACGCTGGTGCCGAACTGCGGCCCGTTGTTCCACGCCGGGTTGGTGGCCGAGAGGAAGCTGGTGAAGATGAAGGTGTCGCCAGAGGCGTCGACCCGGCGGACCGGGACGATGTTCTCGGAAGGCAGGTTGACGCCGGGGTTGACAGCGGCGATGGCGGAGTCGTTCCACTTGGTGATCTTGCCCTGATAGATCTGGGCGATGATGTCCCCGGTCAGCTTGAGGTTGCTGATCCCCGGGAGGTTGTAGTTGATCGCCTGGGACGAGATGGCGATGGGAATGTTGAGCAGACCCGGGTTGCTCGACGCCTGGGAGGTGCTCAGGTAGGCGTCCGATCCGCCGAACTGGGTGGTACCGGCGATGGCGTCGCTGATGCCCTTGCCCGACCCGCCGGGCCCTGGAGCCAGTGTGACATTGGAGTACTTGGCGTGCAGCGGCGACACCAGTTCCTGCAGGAACGGGTAGAGCAAGGTCGAACCCGACTCGTTGAGGGTGGCGGGGGAGCTGGGATTGCCGAGGTTGAGGTTGGTGGAGCCCCCCGACGAAGCGGCGGGCGTGCCCGACGTCGCAGCACTTCCGCTCGTAGCCGCCGAGGTGGGCGAAGTGGTCTTCGAGGAGGAGGACGAGCCGCATGCGGCCACCGCCATGGGGACGACGAGGGCGAGGGGTATGAGGCGCTTCAAGGATCTGTTCCCTTTCTTCAGATCCCCGGTGCTGCGTTCGCACCCGTCGGGGACCGTGGTCTGTTTCATCGTTTTGCCGACCATAGGGAGGTCCGGTGAACTGGCATCCACCGCCAAGTGAACGGGTGCTGAACAGTCCGCGAAAGCATTCCCGGAACGGGATCCACCGGAGAACGCGTCGGTTGCCGGCGCGCCTAGCCTCGGAGCGGATATGAACACCTGGTTCGGTCGTCGGACCGCTACAGACGAAGAGTTCCCGGTCGGGGCACCCCCTGAGGGGGGGACCTCACCGGCGGAGATCCACGCCCTGCGGCTGCAGGCCGCCCTCGACGGGATCGGGGAGGGAATAGTCATCTGCGATGCCCGCAGCGAGACCGTGTTTCGTAACGCCGCGGCCGAGCGTATGGTGTCCCCCCTCCCGGCGGAGGCCCTGGTCGTCCAGGCTGTCTCCGAGGTCATCGACGAAGCGCTGGCCGGGGGCCGGCCGGAGCGCCGCCTGGATCTCATTTCCCCCAGCCGGCGCAGCCTCTCCATCCGGGCCTTCCCGATGGACGGGGTGGAGGGGGCGGTGGCGGTCGTGGAGGACATATCCGAGCGGCTGCGCCTGGAAGCGGTTCGACGGGACTTCGTCGCCAATGTCAGCCACGAGCTGAAGACACCGACCGGGGCCATCACGCTCCTGGCGGAGACCATCGACGGGGAATCCGACCCGCAGGTCGTGGCCCGGCTGGTGCGGCGCCTGGGGGGTGAGGCCGAGAGGCTGGGCCGCATCGTCGACGATCTCCTCGACCTGTCCCGGATCGAGGCCAACGAGACCCCCCAGGCCACGCTGGTGCAGGTGGGAGAGGTGGTGTCTGAGGCGGTTCAGTCCCTCCGGTCCGTGGCGGACGGCCTGGAGGTCACCCTGCACGTGGGCGACATCCCGGCGGGTCTGATGGTGGCCGGCGACCGCCGGGACCTCATCTCGGCCGTGGCCAACCTGGTTGACAACGCCATCAAGTACTCCGAGGCGGGCGGTGCGGTCACTGTGGCTGTGGAGAGGCGGGGAACCGGGATCGCCGTGGTGGTGTCCGACGAGGGGGTGGGGATACCCGCCCGGGACATGGAGCGCATCTTCGAGCGCTTCTACCGGGTGGACCGGGCCCGGTCGCGGGCCACCGGCGGGACGGGGTTGGGACTGTCCATAGTCCGCCACGTGGCCGCCAACCATGGCGGTCGGGTCCGGGTGGAATCGGTGGAGGGGTCCGGCAGCACGTTCACACTCGAGATACCGGCGGCGGGAGCGAGCCATGGTGATGACTGACACGATCTCTGTGCTGGTGATCGAGGACGAGGAGTCCTTCGTCGAGGCCCTGGTGGTCGGCCTGAAACGGGAGGGCTTCCTGGTCAACGTGGCCCGCGACGGGATCGAGGGAGTGGAGATGTTCGACCGGGTGCGGCCGGACCTGATCCTCCTGGACCTGTGGCTGCCCAAGAAGTCGGGCATCGACGTGTGCCGGGAGCTGCGCTCCCGCAGCCGGGTCCCCATCATCATGGTCACGGCCAAGAGCAGCGAGATCGACACCGTCGTCGGCCTGGAGGTCGGCGCCGACGACTACGTGACCAAGCCGTTCCGGCTGCGGGAGCTGGTGGCCCGGATGCGGGCGGTGATGCGCAGGACCGGTGAGGGTCGCCCCGAGCCCGAAACCACGGCCGAGGGCCTGGATATCGACGGCCTCTCCCTCGACCCAGAGCGCCACGAGGTCCACCTCCGGGGCCAGCTCGTGCCGCTCCCGCTGAAGGAGTTCGAGCTGCTGGAGCTGCTCATGTCCAACGCCGGTCGGGTCCTGACCCGGGAGACCCTGATCGACCGCATCTGGGGCCCCAACTACGTGGGCGACACCAAGACCCTCGACGTGCACATCAAGCGGCTGCGGGCCAAGGTCGAGGAGGACCCGGCCAAACCGGCCCGCATCACCACGGTGCGGGGACTCGGCTACAAGTTCGAGGCCCCCCGGGCCTGATCGGCCGCCCCGCCCACCGATTGGGGGTGGTGGGCCTTCCACGCCTGCACCCAGGAGCCCATCATCTGGGCGAACTCCGCCGGGTTGTACACATCCTCCTCCTCGCGGAACAGCCCCTCCCCCCCGTAGACCAGCCGGGTCCAGTTCGCCGCCTCGTAGCGCCTGCCGTCGCCCGGATCCTCCATCACGTTGGCGACCTCGCCGATCACCCAACCCCGGTCGGCGTCGATCGTGTACCAGTTCCACGGGAACGACGTCATCTGCGTCACCGGCCAGGTCGTCATGGCCGGCACGACCCATTCCCGCACCTGCTGGCGGCCGTGGAAGACCCCGTAGTGGTGCTCGATGTAGCGGACGTCCTCGGTGAAACAGTTGACGAACAGCTCCCAGTCGCCGGTGCGGCCGGCCTCGGCCGCCGCCTCCCGGTAGCGGTCGAAGGCTGAAAGTATCTCGGATTCGCTGTACCCCACGGCGCGACCATACCGGCCGGTTATTGTTCCGGGCATGCTCGTAGACGGGGGTATCGGAAGCGACCTGCGCAGCGCCGGCAGCGCGGCCCGCAAGGCCGAGGAGGCCGGCTATGACGCCATCTGGTCGGCCGAGACCGGCCACGACCCGCTCATGCCGCTGATCCTCGCCGCCGAGCACACCGAGCGCATCACGCTCGGCACGGCCATCGTGGTGGCCTTCGGGCGCAGCCCCATGACCCTCGCCAACCAGGGTTGGGACCTGAACACGTTCTCCGGTGGCCGGCTGATCCTCGGGCTGGGCTCGCAGATCAAGCCCCACATCGAGAGGCGCTACTCCATGCCGTGGTCCCACCCCGCTCCCCGGATGCGGGAGTTCATCTCCGCCATGCGGGCCATCTGGGACTGCTGGGCCAATGGGACCAAGCTGGACTTCCGGGGCGAGTTCTACACCCACACCCTCATGACCCCGTTCTTCCATCCCGGGCCCTCCGAGTTCGGCCCGCCCAAGGTGTTCCTGGCCGCGGTGGGAGAGGGCATGACCAGGGTGGCGGCGGAGGTGGCCGACGGCCTGCTGGTGCACGGCTTCACCACCGAGCGGTACCTGCGCGAGGTGACCATCCCGACCGTCGAGTCGGTGCTCACCGCCAACGGCCGCTCCCTGGCCGATTTCCAGTTCTCCTATCCGGCTTTCGTCGTCACCGGTGACAGCGACCGGGAGATCGAGGAGGCCGAGCGGGGGACCCGCAAACAGATCGCCTTCTACGCGTCCACCCCCGCCTACCGGCCGGTGCTGGACCTCCACGGCTGGGGCGACCTGCAGCCGGAGCTGAACTCGCTGTCCAAGCAGGGGCAGTGGGACGAGATGGGCCGGCTCATCACCGATGAGGTCCTCGACGCCTTCGCCGTGCGCGGCACCCCGGAGGAGGTTCCGGCCCTGCTGCAGCAGCGCTTCGGCGACATCGTCGACCGCATGAGCCTGTACATGCCCTACGACGATCAGGGGGTGGCGCCTCGCATCCTGGCCGGCCTGCGCGACCTGCACTGATCGGGCCGGCCGGCGTCAACCGGCTGGTAGCGGACTTCACCGCCGGCCTGTCCGACGTCCCCCCGCCCGGCGGGCCGCTGGTGGCGGTCCGGCTGGACGGCCCCGGCCCGGTCGGGGTGCCGGCCCTGTTTCCGGCCGTGGTGGCGGGCGTCGGATCCCCCGGCCGGGGCCCGGCCCCCGGCGCGGACGTGCTACTCACCGAGATCCCCGACCCGCCGGCGCCGTGGATCCACGTCCCGGACAGCGGCGCCGCGGTGGAGTTCCTGGCCGAACGGGTGGAGGCCTTCCCGCTGGCCGCCGTGGCCCTGGTCCAGCTCCTGCGCCTGGGCGCCGGCCGCTCCGCCGATGAGGGCCTGGCCCTCGAGTCGCTCGTCTACTCCACCCTGCAGGCGGGACCGGAGTTCAAGGCGTGGAGGGCCGCCCGGGCCGCTCCTTTGTCCGGGGCCGGGACCGGTGACAGCCCGGTGGTGGTGGAACGGCGGGGCCAGCGGCTGAAGCTGACCCTCAACCGGCCCGAGGTGCACAACGCCTACAACCGGGCCATGAGGGACGCCCTCTGCGAAGCCCTCTCCGTGGCCGCCCTGGACACCGGATTGGAGGTCGAGCTGGCCGGGCGGGGCCCGTCGTTCTGCAGCGGGGGGGATCTCACCGAGTTCGGTACCGCCCCCGACCCGGCCACCTCCCATCTGGTCCGCACCGGCCGCAGCCCGGCCCGGCTGCTGGCCGGACTGGCCGCCCGGGTCACCGCCAACATCCACGGCGCCTGCGCCGGTTCCGGGATCGAGTTGCCCGCCTTCGCCGGCGCCGTCCGGGCCGGTCCCGACACCCGGATCTGGCTGCCCGAGCTGTCCATGGGGCTGATCCCCGGCGCCGGCGGGACGGTCAGCCTGGCCGGGCGCATCGGCCGGCACCGGACCGCCTGGCTGGCCCTTTCGGGCCGGCCCATCGACGCCATCACGGCCCACCGGTGGGGCCTGGTCGACGAGCTGTCAGACCCGCAGGGCCAGTGACGCGGCGGTGACCACGTCGTGCACCGCCTCCGCCAGGCTGCTGCGGATGGCGGGGTCGAGCAGGCCGGCGGCCCGCTCCGGATCCACCGACACCAGCACCAGGCCCGGCTCGTCGAAGCGGGTCTCGCCGCCTGCCTTGGCGAACACCCTGCGCATCGGGGTGTTGTCCTCCATCACGTGGGCGTACAGCGACGCGATCCCCGCCTCCACGGCGGTGGCTCCCAGGGCCCCGAGCAGGAAGGTCCCCAGGCCCCGGCCCTGGTAGCGGTCCACGGCGGTGAAGGCCATCTCGGCCGCGGGGTCGCCCGGCCGGCGCACGTAGCGGCCGGTGGCCATCCCGCCATGGGTTGCGACGTCCATCACCACCCAGGCGAAGTGGTCGACGTAGTCGATGTCGATCAGGTAGTCCACCAGGGCCGGCGAGGGGGTGCCGGCCGTGAAGAACCGGCGCCGGATGGAGTCCCTGGACAGGTTGTGGAGCGCCTGGTCCAGGGCCGGCCGGTCGGACGGCAGGAGTGGGCGGACCACCACGGCCGTCCCGTCCCCGAGCGACATGTGCACCGGCTTCAGGTCCTGGGCCAGCCGGGAGCTGGCCAGCCTCCTCAACCGGGACCGCACCGGCCCGATGCCGAGCATCCTCTCCAAGGCGTCGGCGCCCCCGCTCAGGAACCGGCACTCCTCGACGGCCGTGACGGTGGCCGACCGGGGCCGGCCCCGCAGCAGGGCCAGCTCACCGAGGATGGATCCCGGGCCGGCGTCGGCCAGGTGACGGCCCCGGAGGGTGACCGCCACCCGGCCCTCGATCAGCAGCCAGAACGTGCGGCCCGGTTCTCCCTCCCGGCCGAGGACCTGGCCCGGCCCGGCCCGGCCCGGCCTGGTCAGCCCGGCCAGTGCCTCCAGATCCGCCCCGGACGCGCCCTCCAGGAGGGGTAGGGCGGCCAGCGAGGCGAGCTCCGGGCTCATCCCCGTTCGGTCAGGCGGCGGGCCCGTTGGCCAGGACGACCGTGGCCGAGTGGGTGGCCCCGCTGGGGCCGGTCCACTGGACCTGGACGCTGTCACCCGGGTGGTAGTGGCTGATCAGGTTGGTCAGCGAGCTCGGGGAGGTCACCGGCTGGCCGCCCAGGCCGGTTATCACGTCACCGCTGGTGATCCCCGCCCCGGCCGCCGGCCCGTTGGGGATGGTGCCGTTGATGGTCGCCCCCTGGGTGGTGGCCGCCGACGCCGAGGTGTCGACCTCCACCCCGAGGAAGGCGGTGGGCCCCAGGTGGACGTCCGCGGAGCTGTGGCCGGCCCGGATCTGGTTGGCGATGGCCATGGCCGAGTTGATCGGGATGGCGAATCCCTGGTTCCCCTGGGTCTGGAACGAGAAGCCGGTCGAGGCGGCGGTGTCCATGCCGATCACCTGGCCGGCGCTGTTGATCAGGGACCCGCCGGAGTCACCGGGCTGGATGTTGGCGTTGGTCTGGATCAGGCCGGTCAGCTTCTCGCTGGTCCCGTTGCTCTGGTCCTGGGCGGTGATGGACTGGTCGAGGGCGGTGACCTGGCCGACGGCGGTGCTGGGCGTACCGCCCACCCCGCCGGCGTTGCCGATGCCGACCACCGCCTGGCCCACCGTCACC
>JAKAXG010000172.1 GCA_021827225.1 Actinomycetes bacterium
AGGATGTCGGTGACGGCCTTGCGCACGGTCTGGGGGTCGATGCCGTGCTCCTTGTTGTACTCCTGCTGGAGGGCCCGGCGCCGGTGGGTCTCCGAGATGGCCTTCAGCATGGAGTCGGTCATGCGGTCGGCGTACATCACCACCTGCCCGTCGACGTTGCGCGCGGCCCGGCCGATGGTCTGGATGAGCGACGTCTCGCCCCGCAGGAACCCCTCCTTGTCGGCGTCGAGGATGGCCACCAGCGACACCTCCGGCAGGTCCAGGCCCTCCCGCAGCAGGTTGATACCGACCAGCACGTCGAACTCCCCCAGGCGCAGGTCCCTGACGATCTCGATGCGCTGGATGGTGTCGATGTTGGAGTGCAGGTACCGGACCTTGAGCCCCATCTCCACCAGGTAGTCGGTCAGGTCCTCGGCCATCTTCTTGGTCAAGGTGGTGACCAGCACCCGGTCGCCGCGCTCGGTCCGGTCCCGGATCATCCCGATGAGGTCGTCGATCTGGCCCTTGGTCGGCTTGACGATCACCTCCGGGTCGACCAGCCCGGTGGGCCTCACGATCTGCTCCACCACCTGGGTGGACTGCTGGATCTCGTAGGGGGAGGGCGTGGCGGACATGAACACGCACTGGTTGACCCGCTCGTAGAACTCGTCGAAGCGCAGAGGACGGTTGTCCGCGGCCGACGGCAGCCGGAACCCGTGCTCGATCAGCGTCTCCTTGCGGGAGCGGTCCCCCTCGTACTGGCCGTGCAGCTGCGGGACCGTCTGGTGGGACTCGTCGATGACGAGCAGGTAGTCCTTGGGGAAGAAGTCCAGCAGCGTGTGGGGCGGCTCCCCCGCCCGGCGCCCGTCTATGTGGCGGCTGTAGTTCTCGATGCCGGAGCACACACCGACCTCGGCCAGCATCTCCAGGTCGTACGAAGTGCGCATGCGCAGCCGCTGGGCCTCGAGCAGCTTGCCCTCCCTCTCGAACCAGGCCAGGCGTTCCTGCAACTCCTTCTCGATGCCGGCCAGGGCGGTGCGCATGCGCTCCTCCCCGGCGACGTAGTGGGTGGCCGGGAAGACGACCAGTTCGTCGAGATCTCCCAGCTGCTCGCCCGTCAGGGTGTCGACGGAGGTGATCCGCTCTATCTCGTCGCCGAACAACTCGATGCGCACGGCGTTCTCCTCGTAGGCCGGGTGCACCTCGATGGTGTCTCCCCTGACCCGGAACTTGCCGCGGATGAGGTTGGCGTCGTTGCGCTCGTAGTTCATCTCGACCAGCCGGCGCAGGATGGCCCTCTGATCGTGCTCGGTGCCGCGCACCAGATGCAGTATCCGCTTCGAGTACTCCTCCGGGGAGCCCAGGCCGTAGATGCAACTGACCGACGCCACCACGATCACGTCCCGCCGGGTGAGCAGGGCCGAGGTGGCCGAGTGCCGGAGGCGGTCGATCTCGTCGTTGATCGAGCTGTCCTTCTCGATGTAGGTGTCGCTGGAGGGAAGGTAGGCCTCGGGCTGGTAGTAGTCGTAGTAGCTGACGAAGTACTCGACCCGGTTGTTCGGGAAGAACTCCCGCATCTCGTTGGCCAGCTGGGCGGCCAGCGACTTGTTCGGGGCGATGATGAGCGTGGGCTTCTGGACCGCCTCGATGGTCCAGGCGATGGTGGCGCTCTTGCCGCTGCCGGTGATACCCAGCAGGGTCTGGAAACGGTCTCCCCGCTGGATGCCCTGCGAGAGTTCGGCTATGGCCTTCGGCTGGTCGCCGGCCGCCTCGAACTCTGATACGACCTGGAAGGGCGCCACAGATGCGATGGTACCGGCACCCTGAGACGGTTCAGCCGGCGGACTTGAGGGCGGCGCGCTCCTGCAGCCAGGTCCAGGCCCGGCCGACCTCGGCCTCCAGCCGGTCCCGGTCCCCGGAGTTGTCCAGCACCAGATCGGCCAGCCGGCAGCGCTCCTCCCGGCTGATCTGGGCGGCGATGCGGGCCCGGGCGTCGTCCTCGGAGAACCCCCGGTAGGCGCGCAGCCGCTCGACCGCCACGTCCTCGGGGGTGTCGACGACGACCACCGCGTCGAAGCTCATGCGCTCCTTGGTGGCGATGTTGAGCAGCGGGATGTCGAGCACGACGATCGCGGCCCGCTCCCCCGCCTCGGCCGTCCGCTCGGCCATGACCCGGCCGATCACCGGGTGGGTGATGGCGTTGAGGTCGGCCAGCGCCTGCGGGTCGTTGAACGCCACGGCGGCCAGGGCGGGACGGTCCAGCCGCTTGTCCGGGCCGAGTATGCCGGCTCCGAACCGGTCGACCAGCGGCTGGTAGGCGGGGCCTCCGGGCTCGACGATCTCCCGGGCGATCCCGTCGGCGTCGACCACCGCCGCCCCCCGGGCCGCCAGCGCCGCCGCCACCGTCGATTTGCCCGAACCGATACCACCCGTGAGACCGACCAGGAACATGAGCGGGGAGGCTAACCCACCCCGCCGGCGGCCCTGTCGCCGACCCGGGCCCGGCGACGGTCACTCAGCGCGCCATAACAAGTACAGACAGTGCTAATGCCATAGGGGGCGCGGGCAGCGGACTAGTTCTGACCATAGGAAGATGGTCACGAAGGATCATTGAAGCGCACCAGGGGGGCGGGGAAGTCTGGATTATCTAGACCACGGCGGACCCGGGGCGCCGCCCAGAACGGAGGTGATGCGAATGCCCGACGAGTCGCAGGATCAGCAACGTCAGCGGCTATTGAACCTCCTCTTCGGCAGCGATGTGCCGGCTGTCCTCGAAGGTCAACTGCTGCGCACCTCCGACGTTGCGCTGCTTTTCGAGGTTTCCGAGCGGACGGTATCAGAGTGGGCGAAGAAGGGGCAGATCCCTTCGGTGCGCACGCCCGGAGGTCACCGCCGCTACCCGGCGGACGGCATCCGCTGGCTGCTCGAAGAGAGCCGGCGGGGCCCCAGGTCCTCGAGCAACGCCCCGAGCAGCGTCACCTCCTTGTCCCACCGCTACCCGGCCTGACCGCCGGCTGATCAGACCAGCACCTCCTCGAGCGCCAGGCTGGGGAGCCCGTGGGCCTCTGCCACAGGGGCAGAGGTCAGCTGGCCGGCGTGGGTGTTGAGCCCGGGGGCGAGGACCGGGTCGGATCGCAGGGCGTCCCTCCAGCCCCGGTCCGCGATCTCCATCAGGTACGGCAGCGTCACGTTGGTGAGGGCGTAGGTCGACGTGTGGGGCACGGCCCCCGGCATGTTGGCCACGCAGTAGAACAACGACCCGAACACCGGGTACACCGGCTCGGAGTGGGTGGTCGGCCGGCTGCTCTCGAAACAGCCCCCCTGGTCGATGGCGATGTCCACCAGCACCGATCCCGGCTTCATCCGCTCCACCAGCGAGTCCGGTACCAGCTTCGGCGCCCGGGCGCCCGGGACCAGGACGGCGCCGATAACCAGGTCGGCGTCCACCACCGCCCGCTCGATCTCGTAGGTGTTCGACGCCACGGTCTGGCAGTGCCCCTGGTAGATACGGTCGGCCTCCCGCAGCCGGGCGACGTTCTTGTCCAGTAGCAGGACCTCCGCCTGCATCCCGAGGGCGATGGCGGCAGCGTTCATGCCGGATACCCCGGCGCCGATCACCACCACCTTGGCGGCGTAGACGCCCGACACGCCCCCCATGAGCACTCCCCGGCCCCCGCCGTCGCGCTGCAGGTGGTGGGCCCCGGCCTGGGGCGCCATCCGACCGGCCACCTCCGACATGGGGGCCAGCAGCGGCAGGCTGCCGTCGGGCAGCTGGACCGTCTCGTAGGCGATGGCGGTGATCCCGGCCGAGAGCAGGGCGTCGGTACAGGCCCTCGAGGCGGCCAGGTGCAGGTAGGTGAAGAGGATGAGGTCCTTGCGGAGCCGGGGGTACTCCTCCTCGATCGGCTCCTTCACCTTGAGCACCAGATCGGCGTCGCCCCACACGTCGTCAGCCGAGTCCACCATCGTCGCCCCGGCCGCCGCGAAGTCGGAGTCCGGGATCGAGGACCCCACTCCGGCCCCGGACTCCACGAGCACCCGGTGGCCGTGGCGCACCAGCTCGTGAACGCCGGCGGGGGTGCACGCCACCCGGTACTCGTGGTCCTTCACCTCGGCCGGCACACCGACTCTCACTGGGCTGTCCTCCTGTTGAAGCGTTCCGACCGGTCCGGCGCGTCCGGGCCGGCCGCCGTGACGGCACGTTCCCGCAACCCGCTCCCCACTTTTTCCCTGGAAAGCACGGCTCTCACTCGAAGCAGCTCATCACGTGCTTGATCCGGGTGTAGTCCTCCAGCCCGTACAACGACAGGTCCTTGCCGTAACCGGAGTGCTTGAATCCCCCGTGGGGCATCTCGGCGACCAGCGGTATGTGGGTGTTGATCCATACACAGCCGAAGTCGAGGCGCCTCGACACCCGCAGGGCCCGGCCGTGGTCCGAGGTCCAGACGCTCGACGCCAGCCCGTACTCGACGCCGTTGGCCCATGCCACCGCCTGGTCCTCGTCGGCGAAGCGCTGCACGGTGATCACCGGGCCGAAGATCTCGGTTTGGGCCAGCTCGTCCGACTGCTCCACCCCGGCGACCACCGTCGGAGGGTAGAAGAACCCGGGGCCGGCGGGGGCCTCCCCACCCGCCACCACCGAGGCGTGGGACGGGGCCCGGGCCACCATCTGGGCCACCTTCTCCAGATGGTTGGCGCTGTTGAGCGGGCCCAGCGCGGCGTCGGGCACGTCGAGGCCCCCGAACGGGGTACCCCGGGCCTGGTCCGCCAGGGCATCCACCATGTCACCATAGGCGCCGGGTGACACCAGCACCCGGGTGGCGGCGGTGCAGTCCTGCCCGGCATTGAAGTATCCGGCGACGGCGATGGCCTCGGCCGCCCTCTCCACATCGACGTCGTCGAAGACCACCACCGGCGCCTTGCCTCCCAGTTCCAGATGCACCCGCTTCAGGTCGGCGGCGGCGGCCACCGCCACCTCGCGGCCGGCCCGCACGCTGCCGGTGATGGCCACCATCTGGGGTACCGGATGCGACACCAGCGTCCGCCCGGTGTCGCGATCGCCGCACACCACGTTGAGCACGCCCGGCGGAAGGATCTCCCCGGCCAGTTCCGCCAGCATCAGCGTGGTGACAGGAGTGGTGTCAGACGGCTTGATCACAACGGTGTTGCCGGCTGCCAGAGCCGGGGCGATCTTCCACACCGCCATCATCATCGGGTAGTTCCACGGTGTCACCTGGGCCACCACCCCCACCGGCTCCCGCCTGATCCAGGAGGTGTGGCCGGCCATGTACTCGCCGGCGGAGCGGCCCTCGAGCACCCGGGCGGCCCCGGCGAAGAAGCGGATCTGGTCGACCATCGGCGGGATCTCCTCCGAGCGGGTCAGCGCCAGTGGCTTGCCGGTGTTGCGGCCCTCCGCCTCGACGAACCCTTCGGCGTGCCCCTCGACCGCATCAGCCAGTTTGAGAAGCATCCGGCTGCGCTCCGCCGGGGTGGTGTCGCGCCATCTCTCGAACGCCGCCGCCGCGGCCCGGCAGGCCAGGTCCACGTCCTCGGGACCGGACACGGGGGCCGAGGCGTAGGTCTCGCCGGTGCTCGGATCCACCACGTCGCTGCGCCGGCCGTCCCTGGCATCGACCGGTGAACCGTCCACGAAGTTGCGCAACTCGGTCACGACTCTCCCCTCTGCCGCTCCGCTGCGGCACCGGCGCCGCCCGGCCATTCTGCCACGTTCTCCGATCGGGACAAAGGAATCCTTTGTGCCGAGCGGTCTCCTTTTCTAGAATCCGTCGTTGTGAGCCGCTCGGACGACGAATACCGCGGCGAGGAGGACGGCCCCGTCCGGGACAGCAGAGGTGCCCTGGACCGGACCAGCAAGCGGATCATCGAGCAGTTGCAACAGGACGGCCGCCGGTCCTACGCGGCCATAGCCCGGGCCGTCGGCCTGTCGGAGGCAGCCACCCGTCAGCGGGTCCAGCGCCTCATGGACGAGCACATGGTCCAGGTCGTCGCAGTCACCGACCCGGCCGCCGTCGGCTTCAACCGGATGGCCCTCCTCGGCATCAAGGTGGAAGGCGACGTCCGGGGGGTCGCCGACAAGCTGTCGGCCCTCGAGGAGGCCGAGTACGTGGTGATCTGCGCCGGCCAGTTCGACCTGCTGGTCGAGCTGCTGTGCGTGGACGACGGGCACCTGCTGCGCACCGTCGACGAGTCGGTGCGGACCATCCCCGGTGTCCGCAGCACCGAGATCTTCGTCTACCTCAAAGTGGCCAAGGAGAACTACCAATGGGGGATCAGATGACCGACGCCCGCGACCACCAGCAGATGCAGGAAGCCGCCCGGCGGCATCTGTGGATGCACTTCACCCGGATGAGCAGCTACGCCGAGCACGAGGTGCCGGTGATGGTCCGGGGCGAGGGACCGTGGGTGTACGACAGCCGGGGCAAGCGGTACCTGGACGGGCTGTCGGGCCTGTTCGTGGTGCAGGCCGGGCACGGCCGGCGGGAGCTGGCCGAGGCGGCGGCCCGCCAGGCCGGGGAGCTGGCGTACTTCCCGCTGTGGAGCTACGCCCATCCCAACGCCATCGAGTTGTCGGAGCGGCTGGCCCACCTGGCCCCCGGGGCCCTCAACCGGGTGTTCTTCACCACCGGCGGCGGGGAGGCGGTGGAGTCGGCCTGGAAGCTGGCCCGCCAGTACTTCCGGGCGGTCGGCCAGCCGGGCCGTTACAAGGTCATCTCCCGAGAGATCGCCTACCACGGCACCACCATGGGTGCCCTGTCGATCACCGGCCTGCCTTCCATCAAGGAGCCCTTCGAGCCGCTGGTCCCCGGCTCGGTCCGGGTGGCCAACACCAACTTCTACCGGGCCCCCGAGCACGGCGACGACGAGGTGGCGTTCGGGCTGTGGGCGGCCCGCGACATCGAGCGGCGCATCCAGATGGAAGGTCCCGACAGCGTGGCCGCGGTGTTCCTGGAGCCGGTCCAGAACTCCGGGGGGTGCTTCCCTCCCCCACCCGGATACTTCGCCGAGGTCCGGCGCATCTGTGACCGCTACGGGGTGCTGCTGGTCTCCGACGAGGTGATCTGCGCCTTCGGGCGGCTGGGATCGTGGTTCGGCGCCACCCGCTACGGCTACCAGCCCGACATGATCACCTGCGCCAAGGGGCTGACCAGCGGGTACTCGCCCCTCGGCGCCCTGATCGTGGAGGACCGGCTGATGGAGCCGTTCCTCGACGGCCGGGCCACGTTCTCCCACGGGTTCACCTTCGGCGGCCACCCGGTGTCGACCGCGGTGGCGCTGGCCAACCTGGACATCTTCGAGAAGGAGGACCTGGTCGGCAGGGTGTCGGCCCGGTCGGCAGCCTTCCGGGCCGTGCTGGACGGCCTCCGGGACCTGCCCATCGTCGGCGACGTCCGCGGCGACGGCTACTTCTTCGGCATCGAGTTGGTGAAGGACAAGGACACCCGCACCAGCTTCGACGACGACGAGTCCGAGCGGCTGCTGCGGGGCTTCCTGTCCGGGGCTCTCTTCGACGCCGGTCTGGTGTGCCGGGCCGATGACCGGGGTGACCCGGTGATCCAGCTGGCCCCGCCGCTCATCTGCGACCAGGAGCACTTCGAGCTGATGGGCCAGGTGCTGCGCGACACTCTGAGCGAGGCCTGGACCAGGCTCTGACGCCGCCCGCAGCGGCGGCCGGCGGCCCCTGACGCGGGAGGACCCGGCGCCGCCCCCCAGGGGGCTGGCGCCGGGTCCTCCCGTAGTCGCCTGGTCGGCGTCGGCCTGGTGGCCCCGGTCTACTCGGCTTCCGTTTCGGGGGCCGGGGCTTCGACGATGGCCTCCGAGTAGGTGCCGGGCTCGTCCTCGGCGGCGCCCACCGAGCCGCCGCCCTCCAGGTACTCGGCCCACGCGGCCTGGGCCTCGGACTCGGGCTCGAAGTCGGCGAATCCGGCCGCACCGATGTAGTTGCCCTGCTCGTCGTAGGCGTGCTCGCCGAACGCCTCGCGGTACTCGGCCGCCACCTCGCCGCCCTCGGCGGCCTGCTTGATCGACAGGCTGATCCGCCGGCGCTGGAGGTCGATCTCGATGATCTTCACCCACAGCTCCTCGCTGGGGCTGACCACCTGCTCGGGCAGGTCCACGTGGTGGTTGGCCATCTCCGAGATG
>JAKAXG010000173.1 GCA_021827225.1 Actinomycetes bacterium
CTCGACCGGCGTGCACGCCGCTGCGACCGGCGTGCACTCCGCCTCGACCGGCGTGCACGCCGCCGGCGTCTCCGCCTGCCCGGCGGCGGCCAGCGCCGCCACCTCCTACGGCTCCTACACCATGGACCAGCTGGGCGCCGCCTACGGGATGCCCACCCTGTTCGGGGAGGGGCTGACCGGGCAGGGCCAGTCCATCGCCGTCTATGAGCTGGCCGCCCACAGCCCGTCGGACGTGTCGGCCTACGAGTCGTGCTTCGGGCTCACCAACCCGGTGACCACCGTCGCCGTCGACGGCGGCGGGGCCACCGGCACCGGGGGCACCGACGAGGCCAACCTCGACATCGAGCAGGCCGCCACCCAGGCGCCCGGCGCCGCCATCTACTCCTACGAGGGTCCGAACACCTTCAGCGGCCGCTACGACGTGTGGAACCAGATCGTCAGCAACCCCCAGGTCCGGGTCGTCTCCACCAGCTGGGGGTTCTGCGAATCCGACGCCGCCCAGTCGGGCGACCTGGGGGCCCTGACCACCCTGTTCCAGAAGGCGGCCGCCGAGGGGCAGACCATCATGGTGGCGTCCGGCGACAGCGGCTCGGAGGGCTGCTACCAGGACGGCACCGGCGACACCAGCCTGCAGGTCGACTACCCGGCGTCGGACCCGCTGGTCACCGCGGTGGGCGGCACCACCCTCTACGGCCCCGGCAGCGAGATCGTGTGGAACGCCTGCCAGGGCGACGAGACCCTCAGCTGCGCCAACGGCGCCAACGGGCAGGCCGCCGGCGGCGGAGGCATCTCCCTCTACGAGGCCCGACCGTCATACCAGACCGGGGCCGCTTGGGGGCGGGAGGTGCCCGACATCTCGGTCAACTCCGGGGTCGGCATGGTCATCTACTCCAGCGGCCAGTGGGAGGCCGGGGCGGGGACCAGCTTCGCCGCCCCGTTCATGGCCGGACTGGTGGCCGACCGCAACCAGGGTTGCACGTCGAGCACCGGCCAGTTCAACCCCGGCCTCTACGCCCTGGCCGCCGGCACCCCGAACGCCTACGGCAGCGCCCTCAACGACATCACCAGCGGCGACAACGACATGACCGGCTCCAACGCCGGCCAGTACCCGGCCGGGCCGGGCTACGACGAGGCCACCGGCCTGGGATCCCCGATGGCCGGCGGTCTCACCTGCCCGGAGGTGGAGTCGGTGAGCCCCGCCGACGCCGCCCCCGGCACCACGGTCACCATCTCGGGCAGCGGTCTCGAGGGGGCCACCATCTCCTTCGGTGCCACCACCGCTCCGGTCACCAGCGCCACCGCCACCTCCGCCACCGTGACCGTGCCGTCCGGCTCCGGCTCGGTCCAGGTCTCGGCGGCCAGCGTGCTCGGCCACGGCACGGCCGCCGCCGGCTTCACCTTCGCCGCCGGCTCGACCACGACCACCACCCCGACGACCTCCACCACCCCGACGACCTCGACGACCTCGACCACCTCGACGACCCCCACCTCCGGAGCCACCCCCACCGGCGGCACCACGTCGGCGCCGGCGGCGCCAAGCTGCCCCAGCGGAGCGGGATCCCCGCTGCCGGGGGCGGCCGGGATCGCCTCGGTGGACGTCGGCGGGTGCCCCGGCTACCTCGTCGCCGACGCCGCCGGCCAGGTGTCCGCCTTCGGCTCGGCCGTGTGGCGCGGCGACCTGGCGGGGGTGCACCTCAACGCCCCGGTCATCGCCATCGAGGCCACCCCCGACGGGGGCGGCTACTGGCTCCTCGGCGCCGACGGCGGGATCTTCACCTTCGGCGACGCCCGCTTCTACGGCTCCACCGGCGGCATCCGCCTGGCCGCCCCGGTGGTCGGCATGGCCGCCACCCCCGACGGCCGGGGCTACTGGATCGTCGCCCGCGACGGCGGGGTGTTCTCCTACGGTGACGCCCGCTTCCACGGCTCCACCGGCGGCATCAGGCTGGCCCAGCCGGTCGACGGGATCGCCGTGGCCCCCGGAGGCAACGGGTACTGGCTGGTCGCCTCCGACGGCGGGGTGTTCGCCTTCACCTCCGACGGCTTCTACGGCTCCCTCGGCTCGGTGCGCCTGGCCCGGCCCGTCGTGGGGATGAGCGGCACCGCCGACGGCCGGGGCTACACCCTGGTCGGATCCGACGGCGGGGTGTTCTCCTTCGGCGACGCCCCCTTCTACGGCTCGCTCGGCGCCCACCCGCCGGCCAGCCCCATCGTGGATCTGTCGCCGGTCCCCGCCGGCGACGGCTACTACCTGGTGACCGGCGCCGGGACCGTGTACGCCTTCGGCCCCGGCGCCCGCTACCTGGGGAACGCCTAGACCGGGCTCACGCCCAGCGGTAGTCCGGCGCCGAGCGCTGCATGAACGCCCGCCGGCCCTCGGCGGCGTCGTCGGTCTGCAACGCCAGGATCTGGGTGCGGTTCTCCAGGTCGATGGCGGCCTGCTGGCTGGGGATCTCCAGCGCCGACCACATCACCTCCTTGGTCATCCACACCCCGAAGGGGCTGTTGGCGGCGATCTCGTCGGCCACCGAGAAGGCCGCCTCCATGAGGGCGTCGTCGGGGACCACCTCGGCCACCAGGCCGATCCGGTGGGCCTCCTCGGCGGGGATCAGCCGCCCGGTCAGCATCAGCAGGTGAGCCGCCCCCGCCCCCACCAGCCGGGGCAGTATCCAGCTGACGGAGATGTCGCAGCCGGACAGGCCGATGCGCACGAAGGCGGCGTTGAACCGGGCCGACGCGGCGGCGATGCGCACGTCGGAGCCCAGCACGAACGCCAGGCCGCCCCCGGCCGCCGGACCGTTGACCGCGGCGATGACGGGCTTCTTCACCTTGCGCATGCGGGTGACGATCCCGGCGATGCGCTGTTGGAGCACGAAGCTGGTCGGCACGGGACCCAGGCCGTCCGTGCCGGGGGTGGCCCGGCCGCCGCCCTTGAGGTCCATGCCGGCGCAGAAGCCCCGGCCGGCGCCGGTCAGCACCACGCTGCGCACGGCCGGGTCGGCGTCGACCTCGTCGAGGGCGGCGTAGAGACCGGAGAGCAGGTCCTCGTCGATGGCGTTGAGGCGGTCCGGACGGTTCAGGGTGATTCGGGCAACGGCGGGATGGGGGCGGTCCACGAGCACGGCGTCAGGCATGCCGCAACGTTCTAGCCTCTGGGCATGACCGGGGCCATGACCACCGACCAGCCGTCCACCACCGCCGGCTTCCTCCGCCACTGGGCGGCGCAGCGGCCCGACCACCCGGCGCTGCGCTGGGCCGGCGGTCAGCTCACCTACGCCCAGCTGCACGAGCGGACCAGCCGGGTGGCCCAGGCGCTGCGGGCCGAGGGGGTCGGCACCGGCTCCCGGGTGGCCTTCCTGGACAAGAACGGCCCCGAGCAGGTCGAGCTGTTCTTCGGGGCGGCCAAGCTCAACGCCGTGCCCTGCCCGGTCAACTACCGGCTGGCCCCGCCGGAGATCGCGTTCATCGTCGCTGACAGCCAGGCCCCGGTGTTCGTGGTCGGGGAGGAGTTCGCCCCGGCCGTGGAAAAGGTGGCAGACCAACTGCCAGGCGTGCGGATCATCACCATGGGCCGGGATTACGAGGACTGGCGCGACGCCCACCCGGCCGACGACCCCGAGGAGCCGCTGGGCGCCGGGGACATCGCCTACCAGCTGTACTCGTCGGGGACCACCGGCCGGCCCAAGGGGGTGCAGCTGACCCAGGCCAACCTGGCCGCCGGCATGAGCCTCTACCCGAAGGTCATGGGCCTCGGCCCCGACAGCGTCAGCATGGTGCCGATGCCGCTGTACCACATCGGCGGCGGCGGATGGGCGCTGGCCGGTTTCGCCCAGGGGGCGACCAACGTGCTCGTCCGCGAGATCGTCCCGGACCGGCTGGTCGACACCATCGTCGAGGAGCGGGTGACCCACGGGTTCCTCGTCCCCGCCGTCCTGCAGTTCATGCTGGCCGTGCCCGGGGTGGAGACCCGCGACTTCGCCGCCCTGCGGTCGCTGCTCTACGGCGCCTCGCCCATCTCCGAGAAGGTGCTGGCCGCGTCGGTCCGCACCTTCGGCTGCGAGTTCGTCCAGGCCTACGGGCTGACCGAGTCCACCGGCACGGTCATCTACCTGCCGGCCGCCGACCACGACCCGGACGGCCCCAACCGCCACCGGCTGCGGGCCGTCGGGGTCCCCATCCCCGGTTCGGAGGCCAAGGTCGTCGACCCCTCGACCGGCGAGACCGTCCCGGCCGGCCAGGTCGGCGAGATCTGGGTCAAGGGCCCGACGGTCATGGCCGGCTACTGGCACATGCCGGAGCAGACCGAGGCGGCGATCACCGACGGCTGGCTCCATACCGGCGACGCCGGCTACCAGGACGCCGACGGCTACTTCTACATCCACGACCGGGTCAAGGACATGATCGTCTCCGGCGGGGAGAACATCTATCCCGCCGAGGTGGAGAACGTCATCATGTCCCACCCCGACGTGGCCGACGTGGCCGTCATCGGAGTGCCCCACGACCGCTGGGGGGAGACCCCCCGGGCCATGGTCGTGCGGGCCCCGGACGCCGAGCTGACCGAAACCGACCTGCTGGCGTTCTGCCGGGAGCGCCTGGCCGGCTTCAAGTGCCCGACCAGCGTGCAGTGGATGGACGAGCTGCCCCGCAACCCGAGCGGCAAGGTGCTGAAGAAAGATCTGCGGGCCCCGTTCTGGGAGGGCCGCACCCGGATGGTGGGCTGAGCCGGCAACGGCCCCTACAGCTCGAAGCGGGTGCCCACCGAGTTGGGCACGAACGCCTCCCCGAAGCGGGCACCCATGGCGTGCTGGGCCCGCCACCCGGTGCAGTGCGCCGGCACCACCACCTGCGGGGCCATGGCCTCCAGGTCGTCGAGCACCCGGGGGATGAGCGGCTCGAAGACGGGCCCGTTGAGGTGGAACCCGCCCATCACCGCGTGGATCGGCCGCTCGCCGGTGAGGCGCCGGGCGTAGCGGCAGATGTTGACCACCCCGGCGTGGCCGCAGCCGGTGATGACCAGCAGGCCCTTGTCCCTGATGTCGACGATCAGGGCCTGGTCGTCGAGGACCAGCGGGTCGGGCTCCCACCGGCCGGCGAGCCACGCCTGCTGGGGCGGGAAGCCCGGCTCATAGCCGGTGGTGCGCGCCACCTCGCCGGTGATCAGCACCGAGCGGTCCAGCAGGAAGCTGGGGTGCCCCTCCTCCACCACGTCGAAGCCGGCGTCGACCAGCGCCCGCCTGCTGGTGGTGGGGATCTCCATGGGATCCCGGCCCGGCACCGTCACCCGCCGGCGCCGCCAGAAGTGGGGGTGGATGAGGACCGGCAGGTTGGACCGGCCCAGCGTGCGGATCAGCCCGTCCAGGCCGGTGGTGTGGTCGAAATGGCCGTGGCTGCAGACGATGGTCTCGATGGCGGTGGGGTCGACCTGCAGGCGGCGCATGTTCTCCACCACCCCGTCGGGGCTGGTGCCGGCGTCGAAGAGGATGGTGCGCTCCACCCCGCCCTTGGTCACGGTGACCAGCACCGAGAAGCCGTGCTCGGCCAGCAGGGCGTCGAGGCCCCAGCCGTCCTCCATGGCCGCCACCGCCCGCCGCCCGCCGCCGCGGGCCCGGTGGGCGGGGCCGCGGTCGGGCATGAAGGCGTCGGTGACGTTGTCCATCAGGGTGGTCACGGTCACCGCGTCGACCGGTTCCAGGTTGAACACGGCCGGCAGGTCGAAGTCGTAGAACACCGGCTCGGCCACCGGCGGGTGGGGGTGGGGGTGAGGGTCGGTGCACACGGCTAGGACCTTTTTCCCCGTTGAGCCTCCGCCAGCTGGGCGGACACCGACGACCCGAACCGGGCCTGCACGGCGGCGGACAGATTGGGGGCGAGCGAGCCGATCACGGCCCCCAGGCGTAGCACGACGGGGGCCACGTCGATCTCGGCTCTGTCCTCCCGGACGGCCCGGACCACGGCGGCGGCCACCTGGTCGGGGCTGACCGTCCCCACCCCGAACGGCAGCGTGGCCCCGGCATCGGCGAACATCCCGGCGTCGCGCACGAACCCGGGGTTCACCACCGAGCAGCCCACGCCGGTCCCGTACAGGTCGCAGCGCAGCCCGGCGGCGAACCCCCGCAGGCCGAACTTGGTGGCCGAGTACAGCGACGCCCCCTTGGAGCCCACCTTGCCCGACAGCGACGACACGAACACGAAGTGCCCCGAGCCGCGGGCCCGGAACCCGGGCAGGAGGGCCCGGGTCATGGCGATGGGGCTGGCCAGGTTCACCTCGATGGCCCGGTCGATCTGGCCCTGCTCCCACTCCTCCAGGTCGCCCGACGCCGGCAGGGCGGCGTTCATCACCGCGATGTCGACCGGGCCGGCCTCCCGCAGCAGCCGGTCCACGTCCTCCCGCCGGCCCAGGTCGGCCACCACCGCCCGGCCCCCCACCTCCTCGGCCACCGCCTCGAGCGGCCCCGCCCGCCGGCCGGTGACGATCACCTCGCAGCCCTCCCGGCTCAAGGTGGCGGCGATGATGCGGCCCAGGCCGCCGTTGGCCCCGGTCACCAGGGCGGTAGCTCCTCGCAGATCGGTCATGCCGCCCGACGATAGGCCGGCTCGGGTAAAAGTACGGCCGTGAACGCCCGCCACGCCCTCTCCGCCGCTCTCCTCCTGCTGGCCAGCGCCTGCTCGTCCGGTTCGGGGGGCGCCGTCAAGGGCAATCCGGTGGCGCCGTCGCCCACCAACGTGGCCCCCCTCGCGCCGACCGGTCCATCCAGCACCATCACCTCCACCACCTCCGCCACCTCCGCCGGCGGCGGCGTCACCACCGCCGCCCGGCCCTGCACCGGGGCCGCCCCGGCCGGCTACTCGCACGTGGTGTGGATCATCATGGAGAACCGGGGGTTCAGCGAGGTCGCCGGTTCCCGCTCGGCGCCGTACCTGGCCTCGCTGGCCGGCCGCTGCGGGCTGGCCGTCGACTACTCCGGTGTGACCCATCCCAGCCTGCCCAACTACATCGCCCTCACGTCAGGGTCGCCCCAGGGCATCAGCGACGACTCGGGGCCGGCGTCGCACCCGCTCGGCGTCCAGAGCATCTTCGGCCTGCTGGGCGGCGGCTGGCGCACGCTGGCCGAGAGCATGCCGTCCAACTGCGACCACCACAGCAGCGGCCGCTACGCGGTCAAGCACAACCCGGCCGCCTACTACACCCCCATCGCCGCCGCCTGCGCCGCCCAGGACGTGCCGCTGGGCGCCACCCCCGACCTGAGCGCCCGCCTCACCGTGATCATCCCGAACCTGTGCAACGACATGCACGACTGCTCCACCGCCACCGGCGACCACTGGCTGGCCGGCGAGGTGCCCCAGATCGTGGACAGCCCCCAGTACCGTTCGGGGACCACGGTGCTGTTCATAACCTGGGACGAGAACGACTCCGGCGGGTCCCGGGTGCCCACCTACGTGGTCGCCCCGTCGGTCGTCCCCGGCACCCGCGCCCCGCAGAAGTTCGACCACTACTCGCTGCTGCGCACCACCGAGGACCTGCTCGGCCTCCGTCCGCTGCTCGGCCGGGCGGCCACCGCCGCCGACATGAGCACGGCGTTCCATCTCTAAGTAGCATCGTAGGCATGACTGACACGGGTGTCCGGGCGTCGTTCAAGACCTTCGAGGAGTCGACCGCCGAGGACTGGGCCATCATCTCCCCCCAGCTCAACGTCACGCAGAGCCTGGTGCCCGAGCGGGTCATCGGCCTCATGCGGGCCCTGAAGACCGATCACGGCGGGTTCCCCGTCGACCGGCTGGAGCACTCCCTCCAGACCGCCACCCGGGCCGAGCGCGACGGCCGGGACGAGGAGTACGTCCTGTGCGCCCTGCTGCACGACATCGGCGACACCCTGTCCCCGTTCAACCACCCCTCCATCGCCGCCGACATCCTCAAGCCGTTCGTGTCGCCGGCGAACCACTGGATGGTCCAGCACCACGGCGAGTTCCAGGGCTACTACTTCTGGCACCACATCGGCCTGGACCGCAACACCCGGGAGAGGTACCGCGGCTCGGAGTACTTCGAGTACACCGAGGAGTTCTGCGCCAAGTACGACCAGACGGCCTTCGACGCCGACTATCGCAGCGAGCCCCTCGAGCACTTCGAG
>JAKAXG010000174.1 GCA_021827225.1 Actinomycetes bacterium
GATCGGCGGAAGGTTTCACCACGTCCACCAGCCGGCGCACGTCCATACCGGGGCAGAACTGCGAGACCAGCCAGACCCGCCGGCGGTGGGTTCCCAGCCCGTGCGCCGGCACCAGCCCGGGGGCGGTCGGCCCGATCAGGTCCGCGGCCTGTTCCGCCAGCTCCGCCGGATCGGCGTCGCGGGCCACGCCCAGGGCGATGCTGCGACCCACGCCGACCGTACCCGGCCCGGGCGGGCGTACCGTCCAGGAGTGCGGGCCGAGACGCTGGAGGAGCGCCACCTCGCCGAGCCACTGAAGGGAGTGGGCCAGACCCCCGGTGCTGTCGCTGTCTCGGACGACGACCATCTTCCCACCACGCTCTTGACCGGGCACCGGCTGGAACCGAACTCCGTTCGAAGTAAAGCGCAGGCGCCGGCCGTTTGGTGGCCGACAGCGACAAAGATGTTCAGAAGGTCGATTCTCCGGCGGTATCCACGGGCCGGCTGTCAGGAGCAGGCCGAATCGTCCTGGACGACGTTGAGGCCGTAGCTCCACCCGTTCAGCTGGGCGGCCAGCTGGTAGGCCTGCTGCTCGGTCTGCACCCCCGACGGCCAGGGCTGGCCGGGACCGATGTCGTGGCACATGGCGGCCACGACCTGGGCCCTGATGGCGGAGGCGGGGAGCTCGAGCACGGTCGGGTACCAGTGCCCGGGGTTGCCGCCCCGGTAGTAGCGCAGGGCGGCGGTATTGACCTGCCCGCTGCCGCACCGGAGCGGGGCGACGGAGCCGTCGTTGCCGACCTGGAGCGGCTGGTCGCAGGCGACGGTGGTGGGCGGGGCGGCAGTGGTGGTCGGCGGGGCGGCGGTGGGTGCTGCGGTGGTGGTCGGCGGGGCCGGAATGCCGGTCGCGGGAGCAACCGTGGCGGTGGACGGCGCCGCTCGCCCACCGGCGGGCGGTGAGGACCCGCAGGCGCCGGCCAGAACGGCCATCACCATCGCCGCCGCCACGGCCGCCACCCGGCGGCGGGCGGTGGCGGCTGAGTCGACGCTCATTCGCTCCGCCATCGAGGTATCACACTGCCCCGGTTCCATTCCGAATGCCAAGCGGCCGCCGGTCTGGAATGCTGCCGGCATGCCTTCCCATCCAGCGACCTCCGTGGAGGATGTAATAGACCAGCCGGTCCGGGCCCAGTTCGAGGCGTTCCTCGACACCCACCGCCTGGGACTCAACCGCTGCCTGGACGGCCTGACCGAGGAGCAGGCCCGCCGGTCCCTCGTGCCGTCGAGGACAACGCTCCTGGGCCTGGTGAAGCACGCCACCTTCGTGGAGAAGGTGTGGTTCGACGAGGCCATCACATGCCGGTCACGGGCCGAGATCGGCATCCCCGCCACCCCGGACGAGTCCTTCGTCCTGAGCGACGACGACACCATCGCCGGCGTCCAACTGGCCCACCGCCAGGCGTGCCAATCCTCCCGGCAGGCGACCGCGTCCCTGGGGCTGGACGACCTGCTGCGCGGCAACCGGCGCGGCCCCCTGCCGCTGGGCTGGGTGTACCTCCACGTCCTGCGGGAGCTGGCCCAGCACTGCGGCCACGCCGACATCCTCCGGGAGCAGATCCTCGCTTTCACCCCACCGGGGTGACGCCGGCTTCGCCGCCCGGTCATAACCGTCGAGGTGATGGCCACCTCCACCGCCCCGCCCAGCCACAGAGACCCCGCCTCGGCCGGCTCCCGATCCCTGCTGCCCCGGCTGCGCCCGTACAACCTGGCCGCGGCCGGGCTCCACGCGGCCCAGGCGGTGGCCGTCGTGGTACTGGCCAACCAGTTCTCCCTGCCGGTACGGGCCCGCTACATGACCGGCCCGCCGGGGCCGGGAGTGGGCCAGCAGACGGTGACCCTCTTCAGCGTCCGTTTCGCCTGGGCCATAGCTGCGTTCTTCGGCCTGTCCGCTCTGGCGCACCTCTTCGTGGCCGGGCCGGGCTGGGACTCCTACAAGGCTCAGCTGACGCGGGGGCGCAACCCCTACCGGTGGCTCGAGTACTCGCTCAGCGCATCGATCATGGTGGTCCTGATCGCCATGCTCGTCGGCATAGACGACATCGCCGCCCTGATCGCCCTGGTCGGCGTGAACGCCTCCATGATCGGCTTCGGCTGGATGCAGGAGCGCTACGAGACCCCCGGGGCGAGCATGCAGCCGTTCTGGATCGGCTGCCTGGCCGGCGCCATCCCCTGGATCGCCATCGGCGTCTACCTCATCGGGCCCGGCGCCAACCTCCACCCGCCGGGGTTCGTCTACGGCATCTTCTTCAGCATCTTCGCCGCGTTCAACTGCTTCGCCGTGAACCAGTGGCTCCAGTACCGCCGGGTGGGGAGATGGAAGGACTATCTGGTGGGTGAGCGGGCCTACGTGACCCTCTCGCTGGTGGCCAAGAGCCTGCTGGCCTGGCAGATCTTCGCTTCCACCCTCGCCTCCAGCTCCACCCCCCGGTAGCAGCCGGACCGGAACGGGGCGGCGGCCCCTGCCATCCAGTCGAAGGTGGATAGGGTGCCGGCCATGACCATCGACATCGGCCGGATCGGGATCTGGACCTCGGCGCTGGAGTCCCAGCCGGCGGAGCGGGCCCGCCAGGCGGCGCGGGAGCTCGAAGCCATGGGGTTCCCCATCCTGTGGATCAACGAGACGACCGGCCGGGACCCGTTCGTCCTGGCCGCCATGCTGCTGTCATCGACGTCGAAGCTGAAGCTGGCCACCGGCATCGCCAACATCTACGCCCGCGACGCCCTGACCATGGCGGCCAGCCAGAAGACCCTGGCCGAGGCCTTCCCCGGCCGGTTCGTCCTGGGCCTCGGCGTCAGCAGCCCGGTACTGGTCGAGCGGGTCAGGAAGCACTCCTACGACAGGCCCCTCAGCTACATGCGCGACTACCTCGACGCCATGGACGCCGCCCCCTACCACTCCGTCCCGCCGGCGGAGACCCCGCCCCGGGTCCTGGCCGCCCTCGGCCCGAGGATGCTCGAGCTGGCCGCCACCCGCGCCCAGGGCGCCCACCCCTACCTCACCACCCCCGAGCACACCGGCCGGGCCCGGGAGATCATCGGTCCCGGCGTGCTGCTGGCCCCGGAGCAGATGGTGGTGCTCGAGCGCGACCCCGACACCGCCAGGCGCACCGCCCGGGCGGCGGTGAGCTTCTACCTGCGGGCCCCCGGCTACCTGGCGAACCTGCGACGCCTGGGGTTCGGCGACGACGACTGGGCCGACCCCAAGAACCCGTCGGACCGGCTCATCGACGCCATCGTGGCGTGGGGGGACACCGACGCCGTCGTCCGCCGCATCGCGGAGCACCACGACGCCGGGGCCGACCACGTCTGCGTGCAGGTCCTGACTCCCCCCGGCGAGCTGCCCCTGGCCCAGTGGCGGGACCTGGCGGCCGCCGTCCTCTAGCCCAGAAGGAGGCTGAGGAAGGGACCTTCACCACCATCCACTGACGCGGTCTGGCCCTGACCTGGTCCCTGTAGCGTGGGCGCCAGCGGATGAACCGGAGCGGCGCGTGACATAGGGGAGGATGCTCTGTGAGGACGCGGTGGCGGACCGTACCTGTGGTGGCGATGCTGGTGCTGGCCGGATGCGGGAGCAGCCACCCGCAGGCGTCGAGCACCCCCACCACGGGGGCAGCCACGACGATGACCACACCGCTGACGACGACCGCAACACCGCCGACGACGACCCCGCCGGCCACCACGAGCCCGACGACCGCCGCCCCCGCACCGCCGCTGTTCTCCTTCCACGGCCAGGCGGGGATAGACGGCAGCCTCACCCTCGTGAGCAACGGCCCCTACCAGCCCGGCAGGACGTTCAACGGCACGTGGCAGACACTGGGGCTGGCACTGACGCGCTGCTCCTCCTATCTGCGATCCACCGCAACGCCCGATCCATCCTGCAGCTTCGACTGGTCGTAGCCGCCGGCCGGGCGGGGATGCGCACCGAGTATCCAGCCCTCCTCGCGCCGGACGTCCCCGTCGGGAGGAACGGCCGCGAACATCTCAGCCAGAGTCCGGCACCGGTCCTGGTCCTGCCATGAGCGCACCACGGCCCGGACCTGTCGTTGATCGCGGCAGCTCCCCGGCTCGTGATCGAACGGAACGGCGGAGGGCCAGACCTCGACGTGCACGACCCCCGCCGTCCCGACCGGGATGAGCGGCACGGTCACCTCGAACGGCCACACCAGGCTCACGTCACGCAACCGGGGATCCCAGCGCAGGCGGTGGACCACCGGGATGCCGAGCAGGGCCTGACTGCCGACCGACCCGGCGTAGGCCAGCTTCCACACCGACTGGGGGCGACGACCCACCCCGTGCAGCGCCAGCTCGGCCCGCCGCCACTCGGCCAGGCGGCCGTAGGTCACGGTCTTCGTCGCCGCCACGTGGGCGTCGGGCTGTGTGGCCGGGCGACCCCAGAACGGTGCGTCGGGACCCAACATCCGGTTGACGGCAGCCGCCACCTGGAAACGGTTGCTCTCGTTGCCGGCGCTGTCCTCCACCCGGTCGGTCAGGTAGCGCCATACGCCGATCCAGGAGTCATCGACCCCCAGGGCGGCCGCGAACCCCGCCGGGTATCCGAGGGGGAAGTCGAAGCCGACCAGGACCCGCTCGCCGCGCCCGGCCGCGTCCACCAGCTGCCCCTGCAGCCAGTCCTCGGCCCGGCGCCGGGTCCGGAGGTTCACAGTCTCGACCCTGTCTCCACCAGCGGCGCCGGCGGCGACCCAGATGCTGTCCCTGCCGAGCTTCGGCGAGTTGTTCGCGCTCCAATCCACGGCGATGTAGCGGTCGAAGAGAGCCGGGCCGGGCACAACGGAACGTTAGGCCCGCTGGCGGCCGGGCCTGCGACGCCCCCACGGGACCCACGCACCGGCGGCTGAATGGTGCCATGGCTCCGGCGCCGGAGAAACCGACTTTCGGACCCATCGGGAGCGCCGCCCGCGGCGATTGGATGTGGTCGAGGAGGTTCCCGACATCATGTACGGATGGCACGACGGAGGATGGGGTTGGGGCACCTGGGTGCTCATGATCATCCTGATGGTCCTGTTCTGGTCGGCCATCGCCGCGGTGGTGATGATGTTCTTCCGTAACTGGCGGGGCGGCTACTCCCCCGGTTACTCCGCTCCCCCGCCCCCGCCGCCTCCCGGCGCGGCCGGACCGGGTGGGGGCGGGCCGGAGTCGGCGATACGCGTGCTGGAGGAACGCTTCGCCCGCGGTGAGATCGACGCCGAGGAGTTCACCAAGCGGCGGGACCTCCTGCGAAGCCCATGAAACCGAGTCAGGTCACCGGTCGCTGGTTCGCCGTGATCGTGGCCGTGGTGGTCCTCCTGGCCGGGGCCACCACGGTCGGGGTGGCGGCGGCCACCGGGGCGTTCCGCCACTCCTACCCCTCGCCGAGCGGCGCCTGCAGCGCACCGTCGCATCTACCCGGAGCGGTGGTGAACGTGACTGTCACCAACATGGGACGGGGAATGATGTGGGGCGGAGCGGCTACCGGCGGGATGATGAGGATCTACATCGACCGCGCTCAGGTCCCGGCCGGGACGGTGTCCCTGCGGGTGGCCAATACCGGCAGCCTGGTGCACGAGCTGGTGGTCCTGCCCCTGCCCGCCGGCCAGCAGGTCGGGGAACGCCAGGTCGGCCCGGACAACACCGTGGACGAGACGGGCTCCCTCGGTGAGGCGTCCAGGACCTGCGGCGCCGGCGCCGGCGACGGCATCGATCCCGGCACGGTGGGATGGGTAACGCTCGAGCTCCCCGCCGGCAACTACGAGTTGATCTGCAACCTCCCCGGCCACTACGGCGCAGGTATGTACGCCGAACTCACCGTCGCATAGCCGGATGGCCCGGCGGGGCACCTCTGCGCCCAGCGTCCCGTCCGGCCCCACATCTCGGGTGCTGCGTCGGGGCGGATCAGCATTGCGAGGGCCGCCGTGACTTGAATGGGCGTGGTGCGACGGTTCGAGGACTGGTACGAGGCGGTGCACCCCAAGGTGATCGGGGTCGTGTACGTGGCGTGCGGGGACGCCGACGTGGCCGCTGACGCCGCCGACGAGGCGTTCGCCCGGGCACTGGGCCGTTGGACCCGGGTGGCGGAAATGGCCTCTCCCGAGGCGTGGGTGTGCCAGGTGGCGGTCAACGTCATGCGCCGGCGGCTGCGGCGCAGCTCGCTGGAGTCCCGTCTGTTGAGCAGGAGCCGCAGTGAGCCGACGACCCTCGCGGAGCCGGTCGCCTACCCGGAGGTGTGGCGGGCGGTGCGCCAGCTCCCGGAGCGGCGCCGCCTGGCGGTGCTGCTGCGCTACGTAGCCGACCTGACCGAGGCCGAGATCGCCATGGCCATGGGCGTGACCCGCGGGACGGTGTCGGCCTCGCTGATCGCGGCCCGCACCGACCTGGCCGCGGCCCTCCGGGATCTCAGAGAGCCGACCGACATGGAGGCGCCGAATGCGTGAGATCGAGAACGCGGCGGCCGAACTGGTCGCCCACCCGGTACGGCCGGCCACCCCGGTGGCGGTCCTGGCCCGGACCGTGCGGGCCAGGCGCCGCCGGCACGGGGCGGTTCTCTCCGCCGTGGTCCTCGCCGTCGGGGGGATCGCCGCCGGCCTGGCCGTGTCAGCTTCCAGCGGTGGGAGCACCGAGCGGGTGTCGACCGGGCCGGTGCCGGCCGGCGCCCCCGCCTCGGGCGCCGGCGTGACGCCGCCCGGCTTCGTCCGGGTGGACTACGGCAGGGCCAGCATCGCCGTCCCGGCCGGCTGGAAGGTCATCACCCCCGGTGAGACGGTGTGCCCGGCGTTCGACGACGTGGTCCTCCTGGACGACGTCCAGGCCGGCTCCGGCTGCCCCGGGATGACGGGCGGCCCCGGGCTCCACAGCTCATACGCCGGGCTGGTGGGGCTCTCGGGGCCGCCCGCCGCGGGGGCCAGGGTGGAGGTCAACGGGCATCCGGGCGTCCGGCTACCGGCGGTCGCCGAGCCGGGCAGCGAACGCTTCGCCTACCCCGATCTGGGCGTGGTGCTGACCGTGGCCGGCCCGCAGGCGGCTGCCATCGCCGGCAGCGTCGGCTGGTCGGCGCAGCACCTGGCCGTGCACCCCGCCGGCCCGGCGGGCGTCCCGGCCGGATGGAAGACCGTCTCCTACGCCGGGCTGGATCTGCGCGTCCCGCCGTCCTGGCCGGTGAGCCGGGTCGCCGTCCACCAGGCGGACCCGGGGGTGTGCGGCCCGCCGGAGTTCGACGGTCCCCAGGTGTACGAAGGCTCAGGGCAAATCTCGCCGTCCTGCCCGCCGATCATCCCATCGGTCACGGCCGGCGTTGACGGGGTGTGGATACGCCACTACCGGGGCAGCACCGCTCAACTCCGCCCGACCGGTTCCCAACCTCTGGGGATCAGCGGCCTGCAGGTGGTGGAGCTCCCCCAGCCGTCCGGGTACGCCCAGCCCGTCCTGCGCCTGGTCGTGCTGCCCTCCACCTCCCGGTCGCCGGGGGTGAGCTCAACCGGGCCGCCGGTGGCCGTCTCGATCGACATCGGACTCGGTCCCGACCCCTCCACCGCCAGCCGCATCCTCGCCTCGCTGTCCACCCTGCCCCGCCTCCTGCCCACGGAGACGACGAATCCGATGACCGTCATGCCCCAGGCCGCCCAGGCCGCCCGAGCCGCCGCCCAGGCCGCCCAGGCCGCCCAGGCCGCCGCCCAGGCCGCGGTCCGAGCCATCCAGACCGCCCAGGCCGCGCTGCCCGGCTTCGTCAACGGCGAGGCGGCCGCCTACGCGGCCGACGCCCGCCGGGCCGGCCAGACATGGAACGGCTCACTGCACAGCCCGGCCGTCCTCGATGACGGGGCCATGGTCGCCGTGGCCGCCTTCTCCTACGCCCCCGCCGGCCACCAGGTGCAGGTGCTCGGCTACAGCAACGGGCGCTGGGCCCCGACCGCATCCCTGGCCGCTCCTCAGGGCCCGGTGGCCAACTCCTACTGGCTGGGCACCGGGCGGGGGCTGTCCATCACCGCGGCCGACCCGACCGGCGACGGGCGGCCCGACTTCCTCATCCCCGAGCAGGCCGCCGACAACGTCCCCGGCGCCGTCCTC
>JAKAXG010000001.1 GCA_021827225.1 Actinomycetes bacterium
ACTTGACGACCAGCGATACCAGCTTGGAGACCCGCGCCTCCTCGACGGCGTCGGCCCGGGGCCGGAACACGTCGCGGTAGATGTTGCGGGTGAACAGGTTGGCCGCCGCGATCGACATGATGGCGGCCGGCACCAGGGCGCCGATGGCCACCGCGGCGTAGGCGACACCGGCGAACCAGCTGGGGAACATGTCCCGGAACAGCAGCGGGGCGGCCAGCCGGCTGTTGGTCGTCTTGATCCCCGCGGCTATGGCCATGTAGCCGAGCAGGGCCACGAAGGCCAGCAGCAGCGAGTACAGGGGCAGCGCCACGGTGTTGCGCCGCACCGTGTTGCGTTCCTTGGTCGCCAGCACACCGGTGATGGCGTGGGGGTACATGAACAGCGCCATGGCCGACCCCAGCGCCAGCGTCCCGTACGCCCAGTAGGTCTTGGAGCTGGGCAGCAGGGCGAACGTGGACGCCTTGTGCTTGGCCGCCGCCGCCGCAGCCACCGCCTTCGAGTGGGCCTCGACCGCCCCGAAGATGTGCCCGTAGCCGCCCAGCCGGACGGGGATGTAGATGATCGCCACCAGCACGACGACGTACACCAGCAGGTCCTTCACGAAGGCGATGAGCGCCGGCGCCCGCAGCCCCGAGGTGTAGGTGTAGGCCGCCAGGATCACGAAGGCGATGATGAGGGGCAGGTCCTTCACGAAGCTGGACGCCCCGTTGCCGACGCCCATCACCTGCAGCACCGACTGGATGCCGACGAGCTGCAGGGCGATGTAGGGCAGCAGGGACAGGATGCCGGTGAAGGCGACGGCCAGCCCCAGCCCGCGCGACCCGAAGCGGGCCGACGCGAAGTCCGCCGGGGTCACGAACCCGTGCCGGTGGGCCACCGACCACAGGCGGGGCATCAGCACGAACACGATGGGCCACACCAGGATGGTGTAGGCGACGGCGAACCAGCCCGAGACCGCCCCGAGGGCGTACATGGCGCCGGGGACGGCTACGAAGGTGTAGGCGGTGTACAGGTCGCCGCCGAGAAGGAACCAGGTGACGAAGCCGCCGAAGGACCGGCCTCCCAGGCCCCACTCGTCGAGGGAGTCGAGGGAGGAGACCCGCCGCCAGCGGGCGGCGCCGAAACCGATGACGGTGACGGCGAGGAAGATGACGATCGATACCGCCAGGGCGGTGGAGTCCAGCTTCATGGCCGCGCCCCTCCGGTGGCCACGCCGGCGGAGCGGCGTCGGGGCAGGGTCACCAGCAGGTAGTAGGCGACGAACTGGCAGGCGGCGTTGATCAGCAGCCAGAGCATCGAGTACCAGTAGAAGAACGGTATGCCGCCCAGGGTGGGCGTCAAGTGGGCGTAGGTCGGCACCCACAGCAGGGCGACGAACGCGGCCACCAACAGCACGGCGCTGACAACGTAGGTCACCGGAGCGTCGACCACTCTGGGCGGCCGACTGCTCAGGCGACCTGATCCGCTAACCACCTGGTATCCCCCCTTTTTCACGGCCTGTCCCGCTCGACAGGTGGCCCGCATTATTCACCTCGGGTGGCCAGGTTTCAACTATCTGGCGTCCGGGGCAGGCGCCGGAGCGGCGGTGCGCACCCTCCGGTGCCGGCGGGCCACTCCCGGTGGGCCCCGCCACCCCCGGCTCAGCTTCGGGGCAGGTTCTGGATGCGGACCTCGCCGCGGGCCACCAGCCGGGTGTCGGCGTTGCGGATCTCGACCAGCCACAGTTGCTGCAGCCGGCCCCGGTGGATGGGCGAAGCCACGGCGGTGACCGTTCCCTCCTCGACGGCGTGGAGGAAATCGGTGTGGTTGGCCACCCCCACCACCCGGCCCCGGTCCCCGTACCAGCGGGCGGCCGCCACGCTGGCGGCCGTCTCCACCAGGGAGCACCAGACGCCGCCGTGCACGATGCCGTACGGCTGGTGGAGGTCCGGGCGCACGTCGAGGCTGAGGGTCACGCCGTCGGGGCCGACCTCGTCGTATCGGATGCCGAGCAGGCCGTTGAACCCGGGGGGGAGCTCGCTCAGGAAGTCACTCGCGGAAGAAGACATCCGCCGCAGACTAGAGCCTGCGCCCCTCCGGACCGGCGGAGCGGCGGCTCAGCGCCCGGGCCCGGGCAGCCCGAACACCCGGGCGGCGTTCAACCCCAGGATCTTCGCCCTCGAGGCGTCCGACAGGTGCCCCATGGTCCGCTCGACGGCCTCGGCGGAGTGCGGCCAGGACCCCTCGTGGTGGGGGTAGTCGTTGGCCCACATCAGGTTGTCGACGATTTCGAGCTGCTCGGCCAGGGCCAGCCCGACGTGGTCCTCCTGGAAGGTGGCGAAGCAGTTGCGGCGGAAGTAGGTGGAGGGCAGCTCCGGGATCACCGGCCGCACCCAGAAGTGGTGGGCCCGGTAGGCGTAGTCCATGGTCTCGAGCAGCCACGGCACGAAGCCGATGCCGCTCTCCACCATGCCCGCCTGCAGGCCGGGATGGCGCTCGAAGACCCCCGAGGTGATGAGGTGGACGAGCGGCTCGATGGTGGTCTCCATGGAATGGCAGACGTAGTTGATGATGGCACCGCCGTTGCCGCCGGCCGCCCGCGGGTCCTTACCGGTGGAGACGTGGAAGGTGATGACCAGGCCGGTCTCCTCGATCAGCGACCACATCGGCTCGAAGGAAGGGTCGTTGTACTGCAGCTTGCCGTACTCGGTCGGTCCGTACACGGGGGTGTTGCCCAGGCACACCCCCCGGAACGAGTGCTCCGCCGCCCAGCGGATCTCGGCCATGGCGCCGTCGAGGTCGCCGGCGGCGATGAGGGCCATCGGCAGGATGCGGGCGTCCGGGCCGCGCATGTGGTCCCCCATCTCGTCCTGCACCCACCGGTTCCAGGAGCGGCACATGGCCATGGCGAACACCGGGTCCGGCGTGGCCCAGCACAGCAGCCCGGTGGTCGGGAAGACGATCTCCACGTCCACCCCGTCGGCCCGCTGGTCGGCGATCCTCTGCTCCACCGAGCGCCCCGAGGCGGTGCGCAGCAGGTCCTCCTGCTCCATGCGCGACCGGGCCGGGGCGTTGTCCTCCGGCCGCTCGAAGGGGCCGGGGGCGGTGCCCGCCGACGGGGGCCGGACCAGCTGCGGCCGGTTGCCCTCGGTGATTAGGTACTGGGCCCCGTTGTCGCGCTCCTCCACGTGCGGCAGCCGCTCCCGGTACTCCGGTTCGACCCGTCCGAAGACGTGCATCCCCTCGGTCACGTGGCAGTCCGCGGACACCATGTAGTACTTGTCCGGGTCGTCCGGCCGGGCCGTGCGCGGCCAGCCGGCCACGCCGGGCGTCTCCAGCCGCCAGGCGTTCCTGGGCCCGATCACATCCGGTTCTTGCGTGGCGGTCATGATCCCTCCCTGTCCGGCCCGCCGCGACCGGCGGGCCTCCACTGCGGGAGACGCACGACCTGGCCGTCGACCTCCCGCTCCTCCCAGAATGCCTCGACCGGCATGCCGATGATGATCTCGTCCCCAGCCGGGGCGGCGCCGACCGCCCGGTCCCCGACCAGGTTGCCGACCACCCGCACCTGCGGAGCCTCGTCCAGGCTGACCAGCACGACCGTGTAAGGCACGGAACCGGCCAGGGCCGGGTGCACCGGGTAGTGGGCGACGGTGTAGCTGTGGACCGTACCCCTCGGGGCCACCGCCACGTGGTCGAACGACATCGAGCCGCAGCGGTGGCAGACCTCCTCCGGGGGGTGCTGGGCGGTGCCGCACCCGGCGCAGCGCTGCACGGCCAGCTGCCCGGAGGTGAACCAGACGGTGTTGCGGGCGTCGAGCGCCGGCAGCGCCCAGTCGTCGGGGAGGACGCCCATCACAGCCGCCCGAACAGCACCGCGCTACCGGGGGCGTAGCCGGGGCCCGACACCGAGAGGCTCAGCTCGACGCTGTCCACCTGGGCCGTCGACTCGCCCCGGACCTGGCGCACCGCCTCGATGACGTTGCCGAACCCGTGGATGTAGCCCTCGCCCAGGTTCCCGCCGCTGGTGTTCACGGGCAGCCCGCCGTCGGGCCAGCGGATGTTGCCGTCGGCGACGAAGCGGTTCAGCCGGGCCGGCTCGCAGAATCCCATCTCGGCGATGGCCATCAGCACCGGGCCGGTGAAGTTCTCGTAGAACTGGGCCACGTCGACGTCGGCCGGACCCACGCCGGCCCGTTTCCAAAGCTGGCGGCCGACGTGGCGGTAGTGGGCGGTCGGGAAGTTGGCCTCGTTGAACGCCCCGACCCCGTCCCGGTGCTCGAGGCCGTGGGCGGCGGCGACGATGGCCACCCCCGGCTTGGCCAGGTGCTTCGCCCGCTCGGCGGTGGTGACGACAATGGCGGCGGCGCCGTCGTTCTCCGGGCAGCAGTCGTAGAGGTGGAACGGCTCGGCGATCCACCGGGAGGAGTGGTACTCCTCCCGGGTGAGGGGCGTGCCGTAGCGGATGGCCCGGGGGTTGCGCTGGGCGTGGTGGTAGCTGGCCAGCACCACCTCGGCCAGGGCGTCCTGGTCCACCGAGTGCTCGTGCATGTAGCGCATGGTCTGCATGGCGCAGATCTGGGCCGGGGAGAGCATCCCGTAAGGAGCGGTGAAGGCGGCGGTGCCGGTCGCCCGGCGGCCGCCGCCGGCCTGCCCGTAGCGGGCGAACTGCCCCTGGGCCAGGGCCCGGTAGACCACCACGCACTCGGCGTAGCCGGCGGACACGGCGGCGTCGGCCAGGGTCACCGCCGCGCCGGAGCCGTTGCCCCCGCCGCCGAAGGTCTGGGCGGTGAAATTGAGGTCGCCCAGCCCGAGCGCCGCGCTAAGCCGCACCGGCTCGTTGCGGTCCATGTAGGAAGCCAGGCCGTCGACGTCGGACAGCGACAGGCCGGCGTCGGTCACAGCGTTGCGGATGGCGGTGCAGGCCAGCTGGAACTCGCTCACGGGGGCGCCGCCGCGCCTGTAGTAGGCGGACTCCCCGACTCCGACCACCACCGCGGCGCCGTGCACGGCTCCACAATGCCACGCCCGGGCGGGGGCGGGCGGCCCTCAGCCCTCGGCCAGCTGCCGGTACAACTCGGCGGTGCGGGCGGCGATGCCCGCCCAGCTGAAGTGGTCCAGCACCCGCTGGCGGCCGGCCCGCCCGAACCGGCGGGCCCGCTCCGGGTCCCTCAGCAGGTCGTTGACCCGGGCGGCCAGATCGCGGGCGAAGGCCGCCGGGTCCCGGGGGGAGCCGAAGGCGTCGCCGCCCGCCTCGAACGGCACCAGGTAGCCGGTCGATCCGTCCATGACGATCTCGGGGATACCGCCGGTGGCGCTGGCCACCACCGGCACCTCGCAGGCCATGGCTTCCACGTTGATCAGCCCGAACGGCTCGTACACCGACGGGCAGACGAACACGGAGGCGTGGCTGAGCAGCTGGACCACCTGGGGCCGGGGCAGCATCTCCTCGATCCAGAAGACCCCTCCCCGCTCGGCGCGCAGCCGCTCGACCCGGCTGCGCATGGCCTCCCCGAGCTCGGGGGTGTCGGGGGCGCCGGCGCAGAGCACGAGCTGCGCCCCGGGGTCGATCCACTCGGCGGCGTCGAGCAGGTGGGTGATCCCCTTCTGGACGGTCACCCTCCCGACGAACATCACGTAGGGGCGGTCGGGGTCCACGCCGTGCGACTCGAGGACGTCGGTGCGGGGATCGGGGCGGTACTCGTCGGGGTCGATCCCGTTGTGGATGACATGCACCCGGCCAGGGGGCAGCTCCGGATAGGCGGCGGCGACGTCGCGGCGGGTGCTCTCCGACACGGCGATGACGGCGTCGGCGCCCAGCACGGCGGTCCGTTCGCAGAACGACGACAGGGCGTAGCCGGCACCCAGTTGCTCCGCCTTCCACGGGCGCAGCGGTTCCAGGCTGTGGGTGGTGACCACGTGGGGGATGCCGTAGAGGAGCTTGGCCAGGTGGCCGCCGAGGTTGGCGTACCAGGTGTGGCTGTGCACCAGGTCGGCGCCCTCCACGTCGGCGGCCATCCGCAGATCGACCGACATGGTCCGCAGGGCGGAGCCGTGCCGGGAGGCGGGGATGGCGTCCCAGGGCTGGTAGCTGGCGGCGACGAGGTCCGACCGGCGGGGTTCGCCGAAGCAGTACACCCCCAGCTCGACCAGGGGCGCCAGCTCCCGGCTCAGGTACTCCACGTGCACCCCCGCCCCGCCGTAGACCTCGGGGGGGAACTCCCGGGTGAGCATGGCCACCCTCAGCCGCCGGTCGGGTGCCGTCACGGCTCCACGACCGCCCCCTTGGCCACGACCGTGATGCCGTCCTCGGACCGGGCGAAGCGCCGGGCGTCGGCTTCGGGGTCGACGCCGACGGCAGCGCCGGGAGGCACCTTGACGTTCTTGTCGATGATGGAGCGGCGCACCACCGCCCCCCGGCCGATCACCACGTCGTTGAAGATCACCGAATCCTCCACCAGCGCCCCGTCCTCGATCAGCACGCCAGGGGAGAGGACGGACCGCCGGGCGGTGCCCCCCGACACGATGACCCCCGCGCCGACGATCGAGTCCACCGCCGCGCCGGTCCGCCCGGTCTCCTCGAAGAGGAACTTGGCGGGAGGCAGGTGCGATCCGGCGGTGTAGATCGGCCACTCCCGGTTGTACAGGTTGAACACCGGATGGACCGAGACCAGGTCCATGTTGGCCTGGTAGTAGCTGTCCAGGGTGCCCACGTCCCGCCAGTAGCCCCGGTCGCGGTCGGTGGCGCCCGGCACCTGGTTGTCGGCGAAGTCGTAGTAGCAGGCTTCGCCGGCCCTCACCAGCATGGGTATGAGGTCCCCGCCGATGTCGTGGCGGGAGGTGTCGTCCTCGGCGTCGGCGTGGAGGGCTTCGAGCAGGCAGTCGGTGCGGAAGATGTAGTTGCCCATCGACGCCAGCACCTGGCCGGGGGCGTCCGGTAGCTCGGGGGCCGACGCCGGCTTCTCGAGAAAGGACCGGATCGCCCGGTCCGGCCCGGGCGCGATGATCCCGAACTGGTTGGACTCGCCGGCCGGCACCCGGATGCCGGCGACGGTCACACCGGCACCGCTGTCGATGTGCTGCTCGAGCATCTGGCGGGGGTCCATCCGGTAGATGTGGTCGGCACCGAACACGCACATGTGCTCGGGCCGCTCGTCGCCGACGATGTTGAGGTTCTGAAAAAGGGCGTCCGCCGAGCCGGCGAACCACCGCGGCCCGCGTCGCATCTGTGCCGGCACCGGCGACACGTAGTTCCCGAGCAGCGTGGACATCCGCCAGGTCCGGCTGATGTGCAGGTCCAGGCTGTGACTCTTGTACTGGGTGAGCACAACGATCCTGAGGAAGCCGGCGTTCGCCAGGTTCGACAGCACGAAGTCCACCAACCGGTACTGCCCGCCGAAGGGGACGGCGGGCTTGGCCCGGTCCAGGGTCAGGGGCAGCAGCCGCTTACCCTCACCTCCTGCGAGGACCACTGACAGCACCCGGGTGACCACCGGCGCCACCGTATCTCGCGGCGGGCGGGTGGGCGGGGACCGGCGGCGAACGGCTGTCGGGACGGCCGGCTTCAGCCGGCGAGCAGGCGCTCCCGCAGGTCCCGTTTCAGCACCTTGCCCGCCGGGTTGCGGGGCAGGCCGCCCTCGAGGAACCAGATCCGGACCGGCACCTTGAATGCGGCCAGCCGCTCGCCGACGAAGCGCTGCAGCTCCGACGCCGTCACCGTGGCCCCGGCTTTCGTGGTGATTACGGCGCCGACCTCCTCGCCGAGGGTGGGGTGGGGTACGCCGATCACCGCCGCCTCCGCCACCGCCGGGTGCTCGAAGAGGACGCCTTCGATCTCCACGGAGTAGATGTTCTCCCCGCCGCGGATGAGCATGTCCTTGGCCCGGTCGACGATGTAGACGAAGCCCTCGTCGTCCATGCGGGCCACGTCCCCCGTGTGCACCCATCCGTCGCTGAACGTCTGCGCCGTCGCCTCCGGCCGGTTCCAGTAGCCCCTCACCACGTTGGGACCCTTGACCCACAGCTCGCCGAGCTCCCCCGCCGGCACCGCCGCGCCGTCGCCGTCGACGATCCGCACCTCCACGACCGGCAGCGGCCGGCCCACGCTGTCCGGTTTCCGCAGGTACTCCTCGCCGGTGTTGATGGTGGCCAGGGCGGAGGTCTCGGTCATCCCGTAGCCGTTGGTGGCCGCTGTGTTGAACGCCCGGCGGATGCGCTTGACCAGGTCCGGCGGCGCCGGCGCTCCTCCGTAGCGGACGCCCTTCACGCTGGAGGTGTCGAATTTTTCGAAATCCTGATGGTTCAGCACGTCGATGGCCATCGAGGGGACCCCGCCGAAGCTGGTGATCCGCTCCTCCTCGATCAGCTGCAGGGCCCGGCCCGGATCCCACCGGTGCATCATGACCAGCTTCCCTCCGCTCAGCAGGTGCCCGACCATCAGCGAGTGGCAGCCGGTGACGTGGAACAGCGGCACCGAGAGCAGGTAGGCGCTGGGGCCGGCCGCCCCGGGGACGGCTCCCGAGCGCAGGGCGTCGCGCGCCCCGGAGTAGAGGACGTTCATGGGGCTGGTGCAGATGTTCCTGTGGGTACCGACGGCTCCCTTGGGCCGGCCGGTGGTGCCCGACGTGTAGAAGATGGTGGCGTCGTCCTCGCTCGCCACCGACACCCGGGGTGGTTCCACGTCGGCCGGCCCGACCCCGACCACCCGGTCCCAGCTCAGCACGTCCGGGGGGAGCCGGTCCGACCCGGGCCGGGCCACGACGACCGCCTCCAGGTCGGGCAGGTCGGGGCGACGCCCGGCTATGCGCCCGGCCCGTTCCGTGTCGGCGAAGAGCACCCGGCTCCCGGAGTCGTGCAGGCCGTACCACAGCTCCTCGGCGCTCCACCAGGCGTTGAGGGGCACCACCACCGCGCCCGCCGACGCCGCCGCCCAGAACGCCACGCACCACTCCGGGAAGTTGCGCATGGCGATGGCGACCCGGTCCCCCTCCCGGATGCCGAAGCGGTCGCGCAGGGTGTGCCCCAGGGCGCAGGCCGCCCGGAAGTGCTCGGCGAAGGTCAGCCGCTCCCCCTCGTAGACGATGAAGACCGCGTCGCCGTGGTCCCGGCTGGCCCTCAGGATGTCGGGCAGAGTCGCCGGCGCGTTCCGGTAGGTCAGGGTGGGGACCCCGCGGATGTCGACGTGCTCGATCTCGAACCTCTGGCCTGCTGCGGTGAGGGCGGCGTCCGCCTCCGCCAGGGACATCATGGTCATGCGACTTGGCTTCCTCCGGTCGCCGTCACGGTAACGGCTCGGGACCGGCGGACGGCAAGCCCGGGCGTCCCCGGTGTCAGGCCGGCCCTTCCCGCTCCAGCTCTGCGAAGGTCGGCGGCTCCCCGGGCACCGGCTGCATGGAGCAGGAAAGGCCCAGCTCGCGGCCGAGCCGGTCGATCCGGGCCGCCACCGCCTCCCCGTCGGCGCCGGCCGGCACCCTGACCTGCATCCACAGCGAGTAGGAGCGGCCGGCCAGGCGGGTGCGGGCATCGACGACGTTGATGCCGGCGTCGGCCAGGAGCCGGGTCACCTCGAACACGATGCCGGGACGATCGGAGCCGTAGATGGCGACCCGCCAGGAGCGCCCTCCGTTGACGGGCTCGGCCAGGTCCTCGAGGGGCTCCACCGAGAAGGTGTGGTCGAGGCCTGCCGCCCCCTCGGCGAGCGCCTGCCGCAGTCCCTCCGCCGCCAGGCCGGCCGGCGTGTCGACCACGAGCATCATGCTGGCGTACCCCTGCAGGACGGCCATCTGGGTGTCGCCCAGGTTGCAGCCCTGCTCGACCAGCACGCTGGATATGGCGGCGATGACCCCCGGCTGGTCCACTCCGAGCGCGATGACCATGAACCGGGCCATCCCCCCACTCAAGCACCTGTGGCCTGCCGGCGCCCCCGGAGGTCGGTCACCGCCGCCGGCCGGGTCAGAGACCGACCCGGTGGGCCAGGGCGGCGTCGATGTGCGCGGCCACCCGCCGGCACAGGTCGGCGGAGGCCTCCTCGACGGCGTGGCGGCACCTGCGGGCCTCGTTGATGGCCGCGTCCAGACGCCGTTGGTAGTCGGGGCCGTCCCCTGCGGTGTCGCGTAGCTCCGACAGGCGGCCGGTGGCGGCGTCGAAGTCCCGCAGCAGCTGCCGCCACGACTCGAACGGCTCGAGCATCTCCGCCGGGCCGTGCCGGCCGATGTCCGCGTGCACCGAGGCGGTGTCGACGCCGCGCCGGCGCAGCGCCAGGTGGTCGACGGAGGGCAGGACCCGCTCCACCCGGGCGGTCTCCCTCTGCACGCAGGTGATGATCCGGACCAGCTGCTCCCCCTGCCCGCCAGCGGAATCGTCCAGCGTCATGTCGTCCTCCTCCACGCGGCCTGCAACCGTTCCAGTGTGGGTCGGGTCCCCTGGCGCAGGGAAGGGCCCAAGGTCGGTTGTGGCCCGTGCGGTCCGGCCGGTGAGGCCGTCGGGGAACCGGCCAGGATCCCCGGCCCGGCACCCCCCAGAACGGGTGAGCGCCACCGCGCCCGGGCCGGGACCTCCGGCCCTGACGGTCGCCGGACCGCCGCTGGCAGGATCGTCGGGCTGGTCCGCAGTACCCGCGGCCGACCCGGGAGGTGGCATGAGCGACGCATTCACCGACAGGACGCCCGAAGCCGTCAGCCTGGAGGTCCGGGCGTACCGGCACGGGAAGCTGGTCCACCGCGAGCTGTGCGAATCGGAGGACGCCGCCGCCCTGGCCGTCGACGCCTGGTCCGACTTCGAGGACGTCGAGTGCCGGGTCGTCGACCTGACCGGGCCCGACCAGCAGGACCACCCGGACGGGGAACCGGCCGGGCTCCCCGGCCCGGAGGAGGAGTTCCCGGAGTCGACCGAGTCGGACCGGCTGGTCGCCGAGTCCCGCCGGTTCAGCGACTGAGCGCCGCCGGGGCGGACCCCTCCTTCACCGGGGTCACCCAGCGGAGCAGCCGGCGGGCCGCCCCCACGACCAGGTCCCGGTCGTGGGTGATGGCGTAGTCGAACTCGCGCTGCATGTCCGGCGCCGCCGTCCCGCAGTCCCGTGCCAGCAGGGCGCCGGCGAAGTGGGGGCCCACCACCACCACGTTCCACTCTTCGATCAGGGGGTCGCCGGCGGGCAGGTCCACGGCCATGACCCGCGGCGATCCGCTGTCGCCCAGCCCGGCGGCGAGGGCGGCGGCGAACACGCTGCGCCCGCCCAGCTCGGCGTAGCGGCGCCGGGTCCTGGTGGAGAAGTGACGGGCCTCCTGGAAGCAGCCGATGAGCGCGACGGACTGCCCCCCGACCATCGCCTGATCCTCGAGGTGCCTGCTCATGGGCAGGAGCAGCTCCTTGGTGGCCCGCCCCACCGGCAGGCGGGAACTGGCCAGCGAGAACGGCGTCGAGCGCTGATCGGCGCCCGCCGCCGGCCGGAGCGGGAACGGGTGGTCCACGCCGCTCACGCCGGCGGGCAGCGGAGCGGGACGGCCGTACAGCCACCCCTGGCCGTAGGTGGCGCCGAGCACCCGGGCCGCCCGCTCGTGCGCCGGGGTCTCTATGCCCTCCGCCAGGATCGTCGCTCCGGTCGCCTCCGCGTAGGCCCGCACGCCGTTGGCGACCGCCGCGGTGTGGGCCCGGTCCTGGCCGTGCAGGAGGGACATGTCCAGCTTCACCACGTCGGGCTGGATGAACGGCAGCAGGGCCAGCGAGTCCGGCTCGGCGCCGACGTCGTCGAGAGCCACTCCCCAGCCCGAGGCGCGGACCCGCTCAGCGGCGGCGAGCAGACCGGCGGGGTCCTCGCCGATGCGTCGCTCGGCGAACTCGACCACCACCCGCAGGGTGTCACCGGCCCTGGCTATCACCGCCTCCAGATCGGCGGGGCAGGCCGCGCCGAGGGCGGCCGGCTCCACGTTGACGAACCAGCTGACGCGGCCATCCAGGCGGGCGCCGGCGGCGGTTTCCAGCGCCGTCGCCCGGCAGATCCAGTCCAGCTCCGGGAGGCTACCGGCCCGCTCGGCGGCGGCGAACAGCCGGGCCGGCGACTCCAGGGCGGAGCCGCGGGGTCCGCGGGCCAGCGCCTCGAAGCCGGCGACCGCGCCGCTGTCGAGGTGCACCAGCGGCTGGAACACGCACGACACCCGGCGGGCGTCGAGGATCTCCCGGAACAGCGCCGGGGCCGGATGTTCGATGTCTGCTACCGCCACGCTGCATGTTGTCGGATTCCACCACCGCCACGTTTAGTGCTCGCTGTCACCCGGCGTACATCTCGTCGATGGCCTCGGCGTAGCGGTCGTAGACCACGGCGCGCCGCACCTTCATGGTGGGGGTCAGCTCCCCCCGGGTGGCGGTCAGCTCGTGCGGCAGGATCCGGAACCGGCGTATGCCCTCAGCGTGGGACCGCCGGGCGTTCACCTTCTCCACCGCGGCGGATATCTCCGCCTCCAGGTCGGGGTCGGCGGACAGCGCCTCGTAGTCCTCGAGCTTGTGGTGGCGGCGGGCCCACCGGCTGAGCTCGTCGGGATCCAGCGCCACCAGCGCCCCCAGGTAGCGGCGGCCCTCGCCGACGACGACCGCCTCCGAGATCAGCGGGTGATCGCACAGGTCGGTCTCGATGTCCTGCGGGGCGACGTTCTGGCCGGCGGCGGTGATGATCAGGTCCTTCTTCCGGCCGAGGACCCGGAGCGAGCCGTCGGGCTCGAACGCCCCGGTGTCACCGGAGTGCATCCAGCCCTCGTCGTCGATCAACGCCGCCGTCGCCGCCGCGTCGTCGAGGTAGCCGACGCACACGTTGCCCCCCTTGACCAGGATCTCGCCGTCGGGAGCCAGCCTGACGTGGATGCCCGGCAGCGGCTTGCCGACCGTGCCGATCCGGTTGTCGCCCGGTCGGCTCCCGGTGGTGGGGCCGCAGTCCTCGGTCTGTCCGTAGATCTGCAGGAGCGGCAGGCCCACGGCCGAGAACCACCTGACCAGGTCGGGATGGATCGGCGCGGCGGCGCTCACCACCACCCGGGCCCGGTCCAGGCCCAGCTGGTGGCGGATGACCGCACCGAGCGTGCGGTCCAAGGTCTCGTGCAGTCCGAGCACCGCCAAGTTGGGCGTCCGCCCGTCCTGTCCGGCGTCGACCTTCTGCAGGCCCAGTTCCACGTAGCGCTCCACCGAGTGCCGGAGCAGCAGGGGCTGGCCTTCCAGGCTGTCGAGCACCGCCTGGCGCAGCTTCTCCCAGACCCGGGGAACGGCCAGGAAGATGGTTGGCCGGCAGGCCGGCAGGTCCTCTGCGACGGTGGCCAGGCTGCGGGCGAACCAGGTCTCGCCGGTGACGGCGACGGGGAGGAACTCGCTGATCATCCGCTCGGCGATGTGGCTGAGGGGCAGGAAGGACAGGAGCCGCTCCCCTTCCCCGATCCCGTAGACGGGAGTGACCTGCCGGGCGGTCCACATGATGTTGCCGTGGGTGAGCATGGCCCCCTTGGGCGGTCCGGTGGTGCCGCTGGTGTAGACGATCGTGGCCAGGTCCGAGGGCCGCACCGCCGCCGCTCGGGCCTCGACGGCGACCGGGTCCCGTCGGAGCAGGTCGGCCCCCAGCGACTCCAGTTCGTCGAAGCCGATGATGGACGAATCGGTCGCCCGGCGGGCGCCGTCGGCCAGGATCACGTGGTGCAGGGCGGGCACCTGGTCGCGGATCTGGAGCACCTTGCCCAGCTGGCTGTGCGAGTCGACGAAGCAGGCCACGGCCCCGGAGTGGCCCAGGGCGTAGGAGACCTGCTCGGGTGAGCTGGTGGGGTAGACGGGAACGGTCACGTTGCCGTCGGTCAGGCCACCCAGATCGAACAGGTGCCACTCCGGCCGGTTGGCCGAGAGGATGGCGATGCGGTCGCCGGGCTCCACGCCGATCGCGGCCAGGCCGGCCGCCACCCGGCGGGCCCGGAGGTGGTAGTCGGACCAGGTGGCCACCTCCCAGCTCCCGCCGGCCGACCGCCAGCGCATGGCCGTCTGCTCCGGCCGCCGCCGGGCGTTCGACGCCAGCGCCTCGACCACCGTGGTCCCCTGCACGGCCGGGACCCCGACTGGACGGGGCTCAGCGGCCCAGGGGGTGCGGATACGGGGAATCGGGAGACTGCCAACCGCTTTCATGGAGAACACCCTTCTCAGAGTCGGTACACCGCCGCCCCGGCGGTGATGCCTGCGCCGGCGGCCACCAGGAGCGTCGTCAGGACGGCGGCTCCCGGGCGGTCGCGGTAGCGGACCTCCTCGACCACCGCGATCAGCCCGACGGTGTGCAGACCGGGCGGCGCGGTGACGAACCGGGCGGGGGGGATCCCGGTTTTCGCCGCCACCCGCTCGGCGACGCCGGGCCCCCCCGGGGCGAGGAGGACCAGGTCGACCGACCCGGCCGGCAGGCCTTCCACCTGCATGACCCTCCCGGCCGCGTCGGCTGCCGCGTCGGCCAGCCGATCGGGATAGTCCGCGCTGCGCTGCACGGCCAGGACGTTCCGCCCGTGCTCGAACCGGACCGTCGAGCGGAACGACTCTCCCCCGTCGTCGTGGTTGCACCAGGCGAACGGCCCCAGCCCCGGACCGTCGTCGCTCCAGCGGCACACCACCGCCCCCCCGGCCGGGGAGAAGGGGAAGGAGGGGGCCAGGCCGTGCCCGGGGTCGGCGTCGCTGGCCACGATGAGGGCCGTCGAGATGGTGCCGGACCGGAGGAAGCCGTCGACTATCTCCAGGCCGGTGAGGACGCCGCAGCTGCCGTTGGCGACGTCGAAGGAGAACGTCCCCTTCCCTGCGGGGAACGGGTCCGCCGGGTTGACGCCCATGTCCTGCTGGATGAGCGGGGCCAGGGCCGGCTCCCCCAGGTTCCGGTCGTGGTAGAGACCGGCGTTGACCAGCAGATCGACGTCGCCCGGTCGGCGGCCGGCGCGCTCGAGCGACCGACGGCCGGCCCGGTCGGCCAGCCGCAGACCCGAGCGGTGCGAGCGCCACCCGCCCCTGACGGTCGTGGCCGCTTCAATGATGGTGGGCATGGCCGTTCACCAGCTCCTCGTCGGCTCGAAACAGGACCACCCCGATGACGATGCCCGACGCCAGAGCGATCAGCGCCACCGTTTCTCCCCCGGTCACCCGGCCGGCTTCCATCTCCTCGACCAGGGCCACCGTGTGGGTCGTCGAGGCGGTGTTGCCGTAGGTCTCCACCGTCGTGACCGCCGGATGGGCGGGCGCACCACCCAGGGCCGCGGTCACCTCGGCCATCCCCTTGCGGATGGCCCGGGCCGACGTCTGATGCGGAATCACGTGGTCCACGCCGCTGATGTCGAGACCGGCCAGGTCCAGCGCCTCCTGCAGCAACTGGGGGGTGTCCCTGATCGCCGCCTTCTGCAGGGTCCTCGACTGGGTGAACATGCGGGCACCCGGCTCGTGGTCGGCCGGGTAGGCCAGGCACAGCCGGCTGTGCTCGGCGACGGTGGTGAACCCGGCCACGCTGATCCCTCCCTGCCCCTCCGCCGCCCGCTCCACCAGCAGAGCGGCTCCTGCGTCGCCCAGGGTCAGCGATGCCAGCTCACGGCTCATTACGTTGCGCACGTGGTGGGCGGCGTTGCGGCCCAGCTGGGAGATGTACTCGCCGCTCACGACCAGGCCCCGGGTGATGACGCCCCGGCGGATCCAGTTGTTGAGGACGAACACCCCGGTGAGCATCCCGGCGCAGGCGTTGGAGATGTCGAAGGTCATGGCCCCGGTCGCCCCCAGCCGGGTGGCCACAGCCAGGGCGGTGGTGGGCTCCAGATACTGCACCAGCCCGCCCCGGTACTTGGTGATGCTGCAGTTGACGACCACCTCGAGATCCGAGCCGGTGCGTCCGCTGGATCGCAGGCAGTCCTCGGCGGCGGCGGTGGCCAGGCTCAGGGAGTCGTGCTGGCCGTCGGAGATCCTCCGTTCGCGGATGCCGGTCAGCCGCTCCAGGTCGATCCGGGTGCGGTGGCGGGTGGAGCGCATCAGGTCGCCGGTGACCAGCCTGGTGTCCGGCAGGTACCGTCCGGCGCCGGCGATCCGGGCCGTGTAGGGCGCCTCCGGGCCTCCCGGGCTGCGCTCGCTCATCAGCCAGGTCATGACTCCACCTTCGCCCGCCGCCCCTCCGGCCACCAGTGGCGAAAGCCTCTCGTCGGTCAGCGCCTGGGTAGAAGCGCGTTGAGCTCCCACCCGGCGGCCTGCACCTGCCGCCAGCTCTCGAGCTCCTCCTCCTCGTCGGCCGCCGCCCTGACGTGGTCGAGGGCCTTGGAGAACACGTCCATGAGCCGGTCGAACTCGTGCCTGGTCTGACGATCCATCCCGCACCTCCCGGGTAACAGGCGGGACGGTACGGAGCCGGCCGGCTGGTGGCCAGGGACTTAGGACTCGCTGTCCCCGCCCGGCGCCCGGGCCGTGACCTTGGGCCCTGGCAGCCGCTTCCGGCCGGCGCCCACCGTGGGGACACGGTCGCCTCGCCGCCGGCCGGGGCGGTTGCAGGATCCTCCCGGGGCTGTCGTAGGGCTCCCGGCGGCCTCGGGAGGGCGGCGGCGATCGGCGGCGGTGATCGGCGGCGGGCCGTTCGCCCCTAACCGCCGCCACCGCCCGGGTGCAGGCTGGCCGTGTGAGCAGTACGGGCCGAGAGGAGCCGGTATCCCCGGGCTTCTACCACGCCGTGGCGCTGGACTACGACGGCACCCTGGTCGAAGGTGACGAGGCCGGCCCCGAGGTACTGGAGGCCCTGGCTTCCGCCCGGAGGTCGGGCCGGAAGGTGGTCCTGGTCACCGGGCGGATCCTGGCCGAGCTGCGCCGGGTGTTCCCCGACGTGGACACTCGGGTCGACCTGATCGTCGCCGAGAACGGAGCGGTGATCTCGGTCGGGGGACGCGAGCGGCTGGTCAGCGCGCCCGTTCCGGCCGCCCTCGACACCGAACTGCAGGCCCGGAACGTGCCGTTCCTGCGGGGGGAGTCGCTGCTCGCCTGCAATGGAGCCGACGAGCCGGAGATCGTGGCCGCCATCCGCCACCTGGGTCTGGAGTGCCAGCTCACCAGCAACCGCGGTCACCTCATGGTGCTGCCGGCTGGCGTGACGAAGGGCACCGGGCTGTTCGAGGGCCTGGCCTATCTGGGCGTCTCCCACCACAACACGATCGCGGTCGGCGACGCGGAGAACGACCACTCGCTGCTCGACGGCGTCGAGCTGGGGGTGGCCGTGGCGAACGCCGTCGAGTCGTTGAAGGCACACGCCGACCTGGTGCTGGAGAGACCGGACGGAAGCGGCATCGTCGACCTGCTGACCGGGCCGGTGGTCTCGGGCCACCAGAGGGTTCATTCACCGCGTTGGAGGGTGGCGCTCGGATCCGCTCCCGACGGGCGGCCGGCGAGCGTGCCGGCGTCGCAGATCAACCTTCTCGTCACCGGTCCGCCCCGTAGGGGCAAGTCCTACGTCGCCGGGCTCCTGGCCGAGAAGCTGATCCGCCTGCGCTACTCGGTGCTGGTGCTCGACCCGGAGGGCGACCACACGGCGCTGGGGCGCATGCGGGGGGTGATGGCCGTGGGCGGCAGGAGCCGGCTGCCGGCCCCGGCCGATCTGGGCCGGCTGATCGCCCACCGTTTCAGCAGCGTGGTGGTGGACCTGTCGGACCTGGGCTCCGAGGAACGCACCGCCTACCTCCGCAGCGTGCCGGCGGCCATCGAGACGCAGCGGGCCGAGACCGGGCTTCCCCACTGGGTGGTGCTCGACGAGGCTCAGGAGGTGTTCGGACGTGACAGCCCGGTCCTCGCCCTGCTGGACCCGACGACGACCGGTTACTGCCTGGTCACCCATCTGCCCGACGAGCTGTGCCCGGAGGCGCTGCTCGGCATCGACGCCCTGATCGCCGTGACCGGAGACGACCCGGAGAAAGTGGCCGGGCTCATCTCCGCGACCGGCGCCATCCCCCGACCGGCGGCCCGCCGCCTCGCCGAGTCGGCCGGCGCCGGGTGGGCGGTGCTCGTCGAGCGCACCGGGGGCGCCACCGTATTCGAGATCGCCGGGCGCGACACCCGCCACCTGCGCCACTGGCACAAGTACTCGGCCGGGAAGCTGTCCTGGGAGCGCCGGTTCCATTTCCGCAGGAGCCGGGAGGCCCTGACGGGCACCACCGCCGCCAACGTGGAGGACCTGGAGCGGGAGCTGCGGACCTGCCCCGACGAGGTCGTCCGCCACCACAGCCAGAACGGCGATTTCTCCCGGTGGGTGGCCGATGTCCTCGGGGATTCGGTGCTCGCCGCCGACGTCGCTGCCGTGGAGGAGGATCTCCGCGATGGCGACGGCGCCGTCGCCCACGCCCGGGAGAGGCTCATCGCCGCCATCGAGAGTCGTTATCCGGGCTAGCCGCAGGCCGGGGCCCCGTCCGCCCACCGCCTGCCGGCTACCTCGGGCAGGTGCCGGGGCGCCGGGCGCCGAACATAGCGCCGAGCGCCTGTAACGGCGACAGGGCCGATCCGGAGCGGACAGGAGGACGGGTGGTGACGGCTGGGCGGAGAGCCTTGTTGGCAGGCGCAGTGACGGCCGCGCTGCTGGCGGCCGCCGCGCCGGCGGCGCTGGCCACAGGGCCGTCGGCGCCGGCCACCGGGAGCCCGGCCGCCGCCCGCCTGGCGGACAGCGTCCCCGGGATCCCGGGGCTGCCGACCGGGGTGCCGGCCGCGGCGACCGCCCCGGAGCCGGCGCTGCCCGAACCCTCCCCGGCGGCATGGCCGTTCCCCAACGACTTCTCCCGGACCTCGGGCACCGGCCGGCTGGACGGCGGGGCCAGCCTGTGGACCGATTTCCTCTACGACGACCACGGCCCCATGGGCAGCGCCGTCGGGGTCGCCGCCGCCTCGCAGGTGTCCAGCCTGGCACCGGTCCACGGCGGGTTCACCTACCCGGCCGGGCCGGCGGACGGCAACGGGGCGGACATCTTCCGGGCCGCCGTCGGCTACACCCCGGCGGCCACCTACTGGCGGGTGGACTGGAACACCCTCGCCTCCGCAGCCGTCCCCATCGCCGAGTGGACGTTCTCCACCGGCGGCGCCGAGCCGGCCCCGGCCAGCAGGTGGCCGGCCAACGCGGGTGTCTCGTCGCCGGGAATCCAGTACGCGCTGGTGGTGTCGGCGTCCTCCGCGTCTCTGCTCTACGCGGCCACCGGCAAACCGGTGCCGGGTTCTCACCTCCGGACCGAGGTGGACATGAGGGCCAGGTCGTTCATCGTCAGGATCCCGACGAGCCTGCTGCCCGTATCGGGCACGTGGAAGGTCCGCCTGGCCGCCGGCCTGGCCGACCCAACCGGCACCCGCTTCGCCACGGTCCCGCCCGCCGACGGCGGGACCGGCAACGGGGTGAACGTCTACAACGTCACCTTCCGCTCCTACCGCCAGGAGAAGGAACTGGTGTGCCCCGAGCCGGCGCTGGCGTCGACGCCCGCCGGCCGGCTCCTGGCCTCGTTGGCCACGGGAGGGACCGGCCCGACCGGGCACCTTCCGGTCACCGAGTGCGGCAACTTCTGGATGGAGAACGACCAGGCCAACACCCTCGCCACGGGCGACGTCTCCCGCTACGCCCTCCCCGTCGACTGGAGCCGGCTGCGGTCCCGCGCCACCACCCCCCAGCCCGAGCCCACCGGTTACACCAACCGGTGGTACGTCACCCCACTCCACCTGGGTCAGGGGGTGGTCGACGCCCAGAGCCCGAACACCTACACCGGCCCGACCTATCTGGGCCGGGTCCAGCCCTACGCCGTCTACGTGCCCACCGGGTACGACCCCTCCCGCCCGACCCCGTTGACCTGGGTGCTGCACTCACTCGGAGCCAACCTCAACCAGTACGGGGGCGTGGCCCCCAGCCAGTTGCAGGAGGAGTGCCAGAACCGCGCCAGTATCTGCGCCACCACGGAGGGCTTCAGCGACGGCGGGTGGTACTTCGCGGACGCCGAGGTGGACTTCTGGGACGTGTGGCACCAGTTGGCCCTGGCCTACGACCTCGACCCGGACTCCACCGTGATGTCGGGCTACTCGATGGGGGGCTACGCGTCCTACAAGCTGACCCTCGAATACCCCGACCTGTTCGCCCAGTCCATGCCGCTGGAGGGCCCGGTGATCTGCGGGGACCGGGTGTACGGCCCCCTGCAGAGCACGGCGGGCGGTGGCCAGTGCAGCTCCGACGGGGACACCGCCCCGCTGATAGCCAACGCCAGGTGGGTCCCCTACGTGATGACCTACGGCGCCGCCGACGAACTGGTCCCCTTCACCGGGGGCCTGCAGCAGATCTCCGCCTTCGACCGGCTCGGCTACCGCTACTACGCCGTGCTGTACCCGGCCGAGGACCACATGGTGTTCGCCCTGCAGAACGACTTCTCGCCGGCCACGTCGCAGCTCGGCCATCTCCGCCGGGCGCTGGACCCCGGGTCGTTCAGCTTCAACTGGTACCCCGACCTGGTGTCACCGGCGCTCGGCATCGGGCCTACCGGCGACTACTGGGTGTCGGGCCTGGCCGCCCGCCACACGTCGCCCGGGCAGCTGGCGAGCGTGGTGGCATCCTCGCTGGCCCATCCGGACCCGTCCGAGACCGTGCAGCGCCACGTCGGGGCGGCCGACGGCCCCACCCCCGCCGTCACCCGGTCACTGACGTGGGTGCCCGGCCCGACCCCCGCCCCCCGGCCGGCCGTACGGCTGCAGTTCCGGAACGTGGCGGCGGCGTCCGTGGACACGCTCAGCACCGGTCTGCGCTGCGGGACCGTCACGGCCGGCACCGACGGGCGCACCGGCCTCACCCTGCTACGGCTGAGGCCGGGCAGCCCGGTCACGCTGAACGGGGTGTGGCGGGAGACGGTGCCGGCGACCGGGGCGGTGACCGTCGGGCTCGGCCCGGGGACCACCACGATCGGGGTCTGCACAGCGGCAGCCTGATCCGGCCTGCCGGGCCGACCGGCGACCGGCTCCAGTGACCAAGGGCCCTGGGCGGGTCCGGCCGGCTCGCTCTAGGTTCCGGGTAAGAGCCTCTCCGCCGCCGCGGAACGGCCGGCGTAACCGCCCGGGTCGCCGGGCAGGAGGTCGTCATGGATCGTCTCAGTCCGCTCGACGCCGCCTTCATCGAAGCCGAGGACGAGGACCGCCACACCTCGATGGCCATCGGCTCGATCGCCGTGTTCGAAGGCCCGGTCCCCACCTACGACGAGGTGGTGGCCACCATCCAGAGCCACCTGCACCAGGTGCCGCGATACCGCCAGAAGGTGCGGGCCGTCCCCTGGCGGCTCGGTCCCCCGCTGTGGGTGGACGACGCCGGCTTCGACATCAGGTTCCACATCCGCGAGACGGCCGTGCCCGAACCCGGCGGGGAGGAGGAGCTGGGCCGGCTCATGTCGAGGGTGATGTCCCAGCGGCTCGACCGCGACCGGCCCCTCTGGGAGTACTGGATGGTCACCGGGCTGGCCCAGGACCACTGGGCGCTGATCTCCAAGGTCCACCACTGCATGGTGGATGGTGTGTCCGGCACCGACCTGTACCGGGTCATGTTCGACACCCCCGGGACCGAGGCGCCGGCCGAGCAGCCGGAGACGGTCGCCCCGTCGTCGTTGCGGCTGATGGCCGGGGCGGCGGCAGAGGACCTGCTGCTCCCCGCCCGGGCCGCCCTCGCCGTTCTGGCCATGGCCGGCGAACCGGGACGGGCCTGGGCCCAGCTGCGGACCACCGCCCGGGCGGCGTGGACCGCCCGCCGCTCGCTGCCGCCGGCGCCGCGCTCCTCGCTGTCGGGCTTCGTCGGCCAGCAGCGCCACTACACCTGGGTCAAGGTCCCGCTCGCCGACGTGCGTACGGTACGCCACGAACTGGGCGGCACCGTGAACGACGTGGTGCTGGCGGCCATCACCGCCGGCTTCCGCGCCATGCTGCTCAGCCGGGGGGAGACACCCCGCTCCCACATGCTCCCCTCACTGGTACCGGTCTCCGTCCGGCCCCCCGGCTCGGAGAACGTCTACGACAACGAGGTGTCGGCCATGATCGTCGATCTGCCCGTGCACGTGGCCGACCCCACCGACCAGCTGGCCGAGGTGCGCAGGCAGCTCACGGACCTGAAGTCCCACGACGAGCCCAGGCTCGGGGAGGCCATGACGGCGCTGGCCCGCTACCTCCCGTACCGCAGCTGGGCGGCGGTGGTCCATGCCGGTTTCCGGCTGCCTCAGCGCGAGATCGTGACGGTGACCACCAACGTCCCCGGTCCCCGCCAGACCCTGTACTGCCTGGGCCGCCCGCTGGTCGAGATCCTCCCCTACGTGCCGATCGCTTCCACGGTCAGGGTGGGGGTGGCCATATTCAGCTACAAGGAGCAGATCACCTTCGGCTTGACCGGCGACTACGACGCCACCCCGGACCTCGGCGTCCTGGCCCACGGGATCGCTGACGGGATGGCCGCTCTGGTCAAAGCGGCAACCGCCGCGAGCTGAACGCCCGGCTCGGCCGTTCCCACCGGCGCGTCTTTCCCGGCGGCTTCTGGATCCTCAATCCCCGTCATCCGCGCTCCGATAGCGACTTGAGCCGAAGGAGGACCCGACATGGACCATGGCTGCACGAACCGGTCCCGCCCGGGCGGCCCACAGCAACCATGACCATCTCCCGCCTGTTCCGTCGCGGAGCGACCGCCGGGACGCCGGGGGTCGACCCGGCGTCCGTAACCACCGGGGCCACCGACCCGCTGGCCGCCCTGGGGGACAGCTTCTGCCTCCGGGACCGGCTGGAAGCCCTGCCGGCGGCCGGCCCCGGCGGCGAGAGCCCGGTGATGCTGCTGGTGGACCTCGACGGCTTCTCGGCGGTCAACGACCGGCACGGCCAGGGCGTCGGTGACGAGGTCCTCAGGGAGACCGCCCGTCGGCTGGTAGCGGCGGCCCCTCCCGGCTCGTCGGTGTTCCGGGTGGTCGGGGACCAGTTCGCCGTGGTGCTGGACCGCTCCACGGCCGACGACGCGGTGGCGGCGGCCCGCCGGCTCTTCGACGCCGTCCGCCAGCCGGTGATCGCCGGCGGGGTGCCCCTCCAGGTCGGGGCGTCCACCGGCGTGGTCGTCCTCGGCGACCGCCGCCGCGCCGACGCCGCCATGCGTGACGCGGACGTGGCTCTCTATGCCGCCAAGACGGCCGGCGGCGGCCACATCTACGTGTACACCCCCGAGCTGGACGACTGGGCCACGTCCCGCAAACGCGACGTCGACCTGTTGGCCGCCGAGGTGGAGTACCTGCGCCAGCAGAACCGGATGCTCAGCGAATCCATGCTGGTCGACCTGTCGACCGGGCTGGCCAACGCGGCCGTCTTCGACGCCGACCACGCCCAGCTCGACGGCCGCCGGCGGCGGGCCGGGGACCCCTACGCGGTGATGATCGCCGACGTCGACTGGTTCTACGACTACGCCGAGCGGGTCGGCCCGGCGACCGCCGACGAGTCCCTGGCGCTCGTCGCCCGCACCATCGCCGGGGCGGTGCGCCAGGGCGACCGGGCCTACCGCTACGGGGCCGACGAGTTCGCGGTGCTCATGCCCGGGGCGACCGGCCGGGAGGCGGTGGCCGCGGCCGAGCAGATCAGGCTGGCGGTGCAGAACCTGGCCGTCGCCCATCCGCCCAACCCGTGGGGGGTGGTCACCGTCACCGTGGGCGTGGCCGAGGGCGGGTTCCGCCACGCCACCGCCAAGGACGTGCTCTCCGAAGTGGCCGACCTGGTCCACGCCGGCAAGGAGGGCGGCCGCAACCGGATCGTCTGGCCCCACTGAGCACCCGCCGGGGCATCTCCCGACGGTCGGGAGGCGCCGGGCCGGCCGGCCCGGTCAGCGGCCCGGACCCGACCCGAGCACCGAGCACACCCGGGCCGGCTGGTTCCCGGTGACCGAGCACAGGTAGCCGACCAGCCGGGCGGCGGACGCGTCGATGGCCGCCCCCACCGTGTTGTCGTTGGAGCCGACGGCGGCGGCGATCTGGGCGAAGGAGCGTCCCTGCAGGGCCGATGTCGGGTACTGGGAGGTCTCGAGGACCCACCGGCCCCCGATGTCGATGAAGGGATAGGACAGCTGCTGGCCTTCGTGAGCGGTCCACAGCGCCTGCTGGGCGGCGGTCGGTGACTGCAGCTTGACGTAGGACTGCCCCGAGCGCTGATCGGTGGTGGTCTCCACCGGGCTGAAGGTCAGGTAGGGGCTGTCGAAGCTCGACCCGTAGAACGACAGCGTGGCGATGTCACCGTCCGAGACGGCCGAGTGTCACCGCCATGGGCCGGCCGCTTTGTGGAGCGGGCCCGTCCGCCGTAGGGTTTCCAGGGTTGAACCGCTGCGACTGTGACGCCCCCGAGTCCCGGCGATGATCCTGACGGCATCATCGGTTCAGTCCGGCGCGCTGGATTACGCGTTCGCCCTGGGACTGGTGGGGGTGGCCAACCCCTGCGGTCTGCCCCTGCTCCCGGCCTACCTGTCCTTCTTCGCCGATGAGCCGGGAAGCGGGTCCCGCCGGCCGGTGCAGGCGCTGGGCGCGGCGGCCTGTGTGACGGCAGGTTTCGCCGCCTGCTTCGGGATACTGGGCCTGGTCTTCGGGGCGGTGGTGGCCAGCATCGAGGTGGCCATCCCGTGGTTGATGGTGGGGCTGGGAGCGGTCATGGCTCTCATCGGCGTGGCCGGTCTGGCCGGCCGTCCCCTGAAGATCCCCCAGCCCCGGGCCCGGGTGGGCGGACGCCGGCCCGTGGCCATGTTCAGTTTCGGCGTCCTGTACGGCCTGGCCTCCCTGGGCTGCGCCCTTCCGGTGTTCCTGGCCGCGGTGGGTGGGGATCTGGCCCATCCCGCGGTCTTCGCCATGGTTCGCTCCTCGCTCGCCTACGCGCTGGGCATGGGGCTGTTCCTGGCCGTGCTGGCGCTCGCCGCTTCCACTGTGCGCAGAGCGATCGTGCGCATGGTGCGGCCCGCCGCCCGGGCCGGGCAGTTGATAGCCGCCGTGCTGTTGATGGTGAGCGGCGCCTACGAGGCCTACTACTGGGCCACCAGCCTGGCGAACCCCCGGTCGGCGCCGCCGCTGGTGACCGGTGTCAACAACGCGCAGGCCGCCGCCTCCGCCTGGATGGCCGGCAACGCCCGCTGGTTGGGAGTCGCCTTCGGCGTGGCCGTGGTGGCGGTGCTGGTGGCCGCCTCGCGGGGCGCCTCGCCCTCGAATTCCCCCGGCCCGATGGGGCCGGCCGCGCCGAGCGAGGAGCGGGCTCCGGCCGCTCATGGTTGAGCCCCGCGTCAGCGGCACCGACGCGCAGGAGCAGGCGCACCCGGCCGACGCCCCACCGCGGCCGACGGGATCGGACCGGCGCCGCCGGTCGCTCCTGTTCCTGGCCACGGGCGTGGTCCTGGCCGCCCTGCTGGCCGTGGTGCTGAGCTCCCGTTCCGGCGGCGGCGGCGGAACGGCGACCGTGTCGGGGTCGAACTCGCTGCCGGGGATCACCCCGGCCAGCGCCAACCTGCTGTCGCTGTCGCTGCTGCCCGGTAACGGGCGCAAGGCTCCCGACTTCCGCCTGACCGACCAGTCGGGGCGGCCCATATCGTTGAGCCAGTTCCGGGGCCGGTCGGTGGTGCTGTCGTTCAACGACGACCAGTGCACCGACGTGTGCACCCTCCTCGCCGAGGACGTGGCCCGGGCCGACCGCTACCTCGGGCCGTCCGGGGCGAGCCGGGTGGCGTTCGTGTCGGTCAACGTCAACCCGTTCTTCCCGCAGGTCTCGGCCGTCAGGCAGTGGACCGACAGCAACGAGCTCGGCTCCGTGCCCAACTGGTACTTCGGTACCGGCCCGGTCGCCACCCTCCAGTCCATCTGGAAGGCGTACGGGGTCTACGTCGGCACCGACGCCAGCACCCGCACCGTCACCCATTCGACGCTCGTCGAGTTCATCGACCCGTCGGGTCGGATCCGGGCCACCGGCGACTTCGGCCAGAACGCGGTCGACGTGAACCCGTACTCGCACGGGCTGGCCCAAGCCGCCGTGGACTACCTGCCGGCATCGCAGCGCGGCCGGGTCGCCGGCCCGCAGGCCTCGCCCGGCGGCGGCTCCGGCGGCGGCCTGGGGCAGCAGGCCCCGCCCTTCTCCCTGCCGCTCCTGACCGGCGGGTCCGGCAGCTCGCTGGATCTGAACGCCCTCCGGGGCCAGCCGGTGGTGCTGAACTTCTGGGCCTCGACCTGTCAGGACTGCCGGGCCGAGCTGGACGCTTTCGCCGCTGCCGCCGCCTCCGATCCCAAGGTGCACTTCGTCGGCGTGGACGTGGCCGACCCCTCACCGTCGACCGCCGCCGCCCTCGCCCACCAGGCCGGCGACCACTACCCGGTGGTCGCCGACCGCAGCGGTCAGGTCGCCGCCCGCTACGGGGTCAGCGGGCTGCCGACCACCGTGTACATCGACCCGAGCGGAGCGGTGGCGGTGGTGCACCCGGGGGCCATGACCGCCGAGCAGCTGCGCTACACCCTGGCCCAGTTCTTCCCCAACTTCACCCCCTCCGGCCCCTGAGCGCGCACCCGGGTGGGCGACGGGTCAGCCAGCCCCCCGGTGCGGAACGGTCCGCTGATCGCCGCGGGCGGCGACAGCCAGGATCTCGTTGGCCACCCGGCCCCACAGCGGCCGCGGCAGGTCATGGCCCATGCCGGCCAGACCGACGAAGTGGGCGCCGGGAACGGCCCGGGCCAGCGCCAGTCCCCCGCTGGGGGCTACGAGAGGGTCGGCCAGCCCGTGGATCACCACCGCCGGAACGTCGAGGCGCCGTAACCGGCGGGTGCGGTTGGGCTGGGCGATGCAGGCGGCCAGCTGGCGCAGGTAGCCGTCCGGGTCGTATGCCCGGTCGTAGCTGCGGGCGGCCAGGTCCCGGACGTAGGACTCGTCGAACTCGTAGCCGGGCGATCCGATCACCTTGAAGACGGTCACCACCGCGTCGATCGCCGCGTCCCGGCCGGTGACCGCCCTGGGCCGGGCCAGGCGGGCGGCCACCGCCAGCTTCGGGTTGCCGACCCGCCGCGACCCGGTGGTCGTCATGATCAGCGCCAGGCTGCGCACCCGCCCGGGATGGCGGATGGCCATGGTCTGGCCGATGAAACCTCCCATCGAGGCTCCCACGACGTGGGCGGAGGCGATACCCAGGCCGGTCAGCAGACCGGCCGCGTCGTCGGCCATGTCATCGATCGTGTAGGGCACCCGGCGGGGGTGCAGGAACATCTCCGCCACCCCCGGAACCCGGGTGCCGTCGAGGTGGGCCGACAGTCCGACATCGCGGTTGTCGAAGCGGATCACCCGGTACCCCTGGTCGGCCACGGCCCGGCACAGCCAGTCCGGCCAGCCGATCATCTGGGTCCCGAGGCCCATCACCATGAGCACGGCGGGATCGTCGGGCCGTCCGAAGCTCTCGTAGCTCAACCGGAGCCCGTTGCTCTCGACGAACCCGGCGTCGGTGGCCGTCAGGGATCCGGGCGGGGGGACAGGGGCGGTCATGGCCAGCTCCTCAACCAGCGGGACGGACGAATGCCGCCCGGTGGGAACCGTCCGCCCCGGTCCCCCCGGCCCGCCGGTGGACAAGCAGGGCGATGTCGTCAGCCTGCTCCCCCGGCGGCGCCAGCGCGGCGATCAGCTCGTCGGCCAGCCGTTCCGGATCGGCGTGGCGGCGCTGGGCGACGGCCGCCTCCAGGCGGCCCATGCCCACGTCGAGCGACTCCCCCCGTCGCTCCACCAGCCCATCGGTGTAGAGCACCAGGGTGGAGCCGGCCGGCAGCGGCACCTCGATCTCCGCCCGGACGGGTCCGCCCGGGAAGCCGAGCGGCAGGCCCTGGCCCCGGTCGAGGCGCGACACCGTGCCGTCGGGCAGGGCCAGCAGCCCCGGCAGGTGGCCGGCGCTGCTGTAGCAGATGGTGTCGACCCGGTCGTCCAGGACGGCGCAGAAGACGGTCGTGCACAGCGCTCCCGGCAGGCGCTCGGCGAAGACGTCCAGCGCCCGGATCACATCGGCGGGGCCGTTGGCCTGCAGCAGCAACGCCCGGCAGGCGCTGCGCAGCTGGCCCATGGTGGTGGCGGCCTCCAGCCCGCGGCCGGTGCAGTCACCGACCACCACGGCGGTACGGCCGGCCGACAGATCCACCACGTCGTACCAGTCGCCGCCCACCTGCAGCGGCCGGACGGCCGGCAGGTACCTGACCGCCATCCCGGAGGGCACGGCGGTGGGGCCGAGGATCGAGCGCTGCATGGCGGTGGCCACCGCCCGGTTGTCGTCGAACAGCTGGGCCCGGCGCAGCGCCTGGCCGAAGTACCCGCAGAGCAGGGCGAACAGCGTCAGCTCCTCGGCCGGCACGTGCCTCGGGGGGTCGAACTCCAGCCAGAGCACCCGGTGATCGCCACTCGGGTCCAGGGCCGCTCCCACCCCCCGGGCGACCCTCGTGTCCGCCCCGTCCCCGGCCACCCCGACGATCACCGGGTTCTGGCCGGCTCCGCTGGTCAGGACCTGGCGCGCCGTGTCGGGGTCGACCGCCGGGCCCTCACCGCGCGCCGCCTCCTCCACCGCGTCGGTCCCGACCCACCCGAGGATCGCCGCCCGCCGGGCGGCGAACGCCCGCGCCAGCTCCGTCAGGCCGGCGTCTTGCACCTCCCGCACGTCCCCCGCCTCGGCCAGGCTGATCCCGATCCGGGCGAGAGCGGTGTCGCGGTCGGCCGCCGCCATGTCCGCGGTCACGTCGTGGAAGGCGACCACGACCCGGCGGCCCTCCCCTTCGCCGACCGAGTTGGCCCGGATGGACGCGTACAGCCGGTGTCCGAGCCGGTGACGGAGGGGCAGGACGGTGCTCAGCCGCTCGCCGGCCATGACCCGCTCGTGGGCCTGCCGGCTGGCCTCGGCGGCCTCCGGGTCCTCGTCGGGACCGAACATCCACGGCAGCGGCGGGTGGTAGGGGGTGGCGTCGCGGGGGTACCCGAGGATCTGTTCGAACGCGGCGTTGGCCTCGATGACGCTGCCCCCGGCGTCGAGCACGGCCACGGCGTCCTGCAGCGAGTCCACCAGCGCCGAGCGCCAGGCGGCGTCCCGGTTCCGCAGGGCCGCCAGCTCCAGGTTGGAACGGACCCGGGCCAGCAGCTCCAGACCCGAGAACGGCTTCACCAGATAGTCGTCGGCCCCGGCGTCGAGCCCTTCGACGGCCGCCTCCTCGCCGGCCCGGGCCGACAGGAACACCACCGGGGTGGTGGAGGTGGACGGATCGGCGCGCAGGGCGGCCAGCAGCCCGAACCCGTCCAGGCGCGGCATCATCACGTCGGTGAGGACCAGGTCGGGGTGCGACGACCGGGCGGACTCCAGCGCCTCCGCGCCGTCGGACGCGACCAGCACCCGCCAGTACGGCTCCAGCAGCCGGCGCAGGTAGCCCCGCATGTCGGGGTTGTCGTCGACCACCAGGACGGTGGCGGCGGCGGTGAGGCCGGCGACCGCCCGGACCTCGGCGGACGCCCGGCCCTCCCCCGAGGCCGGATCGAGCCACTGCAGCGCCTCGTCCAGGTAGGCGAGAAGCGCCGAATCCCGCTGGGCCGCCGGGCCGGCACCGGAGGCGGGGCTGGCGACCCCGTAGGGGATGCGGACGGTGAAGGTGGAACCGACGCGCTCCTCGCTCTCCACCGAGACGTCGCCGCCGTGCAGGCGGGCCAGTTCGGCTACCAGGGCCAGACCGATCCCGGTGCCCTCGTGGGAGCGCGCCGCCGGCCGCGGCGCCCGGTAGAACCTCTCGAACAGGTGGGCCCGGTGGTCGGCACCGATGCCCACCCCGGTGTCGGACACCGACAGCGCCACCTGGGCGTCCTGTTCCCCCAGGGTCAACCGGACCCGGCCGGACAGGGTGAACTTGAGGGCGTTGGAGAGGAGGTTCAGAACGATCTTCTCCCACATGTCGGGATCGACGTGCACCGTCGTGTGCAGGTCGGCCAACTCGAGCTCGAAATCCAGCCCGGCCCTCTCGAACGCCGGGGCGAAGGAGAGGGCCACGTCACGGGTGAAGCGCGCCAGGTCGGTGGCGACGGTCTCGGCCTGCAGCCGGCCACCCTCGATGCGGGCGAAGTCCAGCATGTCGTTCACCAGCCGTCGCAGCCGCCGGGAGTTGCGTTGGATCACCTCCAGGCGGGCCCGCTGCGCTTCGGGGAGCGGGCTGAGGTCGTCGCTGAGGGCGTCGTCGGCCGGCGCCGCGATCAGCGTCAGCGGGGTACGGAACTCGTGGCTGACGTTGCTGAAGAACTCCGTCTTCGCCCGGTCGAGCTCGGCGAGGGACTCCGCCCGGCGCCGTTCGGCCTCGTAGGCCCGGGCGCTGGCCAACCCCCCGGCGATCCCGCCGCCGACCAGCTCGGTGAATCCCGAGTAGCCGGCATCCACCAGCCGGTACGGGTTGAGGCCGGCGATGAACACGCCGGAGGGGGCCGCCTGCCCGCCCTCGGAGAGGGGAACCATGATGGCCTGGCGGGGCGGCTCCTCCCAGTCCCCGGTGGGCAGCCGGGGGAACCGGCCGGACAGGTCGTCCAGGATCCGGGTGACCCCGGCGGCGGCCACCTCGGCGACCGGCCACGAGGACGGGGCCGGGGACGCCTCCAGCCTGGCCGGGGCGGCCGGGTGCCCGTCGTCGATCCCGGTGGAGCAGGCCAGGCGGGCGGATCCGTCGGAGTCGAGCACGTAGGTCAGGGTGAAGGGAAGGTCCTTGCCGTTCTGGACCAGCCGGCGCTCCACCGCCTCGAACACCGCCTCCTCGGCCCGCGCCGCCGATATGTCCGACGCCAGGTCCCTGATGGTCGCCATCCGCCGCTCCGCGATCACCCGGGACGTCTCCTCGGTGACGACGCAGAGCAGCCCGAGCACGCCCCCCTCGGCGTCACTGATGGGACTGTAGGAGAAGGTGTGATAGGTCTCCTCCCTGTATCCGGAGCGCTCCAGGAACAGAAGCAGCGCCTCGTCCCACGTCGCCTCTCCCGCGCTCAGCACGGCGTCCACCCGGGGCCGGATGTCGTCCCATATCTCCGACCACACCTCCCGGGCCGGCCGGCCGAGGGCCCACGGGTGCTTGACCCCCAGGGTGTCGCGGGCGTAGGCGTCGTTGTAGAAGAACCTCAGGTCCGGGCCCCACCCCATCCACATCGGGAACCGGGAGGTGAGCAGGATCCGGACCAGGGTCTGAAGCAGGGGCGGCCAGTCCCGGGGGCCTCCGAGAGGCGTCGCCTCCCAGTCGAAGCCGGACATGACCTCGGCCATGTCGCCGCGGCCGAACAGGCGATGCCCTCCCGCGTTGTCCAGATCACCCATTCAGGTAGGCAGGCTAGGCCAGCCGGTCGGCTTCCGCGACGGCGGAACAGGGCGGCGGTACGGCATTTCGGAGATGCTCTACCCGCGCAGGCGTGGAGCGGCACCGTTTGAGTCGACCCGATGACGGTGGCGCCCTGACCCAGCCGGTATCTGAAACGCTGTTTCGGGCGTCTCTCGGACGCAGCCGCAACGCGGGTTTCCGCAACAGCCTCGGAGGTGACGATGAGCGATAGAGCCGAGCGCGTCGTGCTCACCACCGGTTCCAATTCCGGGATCGGCCTGGCGACGGTGATCGAGGTGGCCCGGATGGGCTTCCGGTCCGTGGGTACGGTCCGCTCCGACGCCAAGGCCCGCTCGGTGCAGCGGGCGGCCGAGCGGGCGGGGGTGGAGGTGGATACTGTCCTCCTCGACGTCACCGACGCCGGCCGCTGCCGGGAGGTGGTGGACGCCTACCGCCCCTGGGGCCTGGTCAACAACGCCGGCTACGGAGGCATGGGGGCGATCGAGGACGTCAGCGACGAGGAAGCCCACCTGATGTTCGAGACCATGGTGATGGCCCCCATGAGACTGGCCCGCCTGGCGGTACCCCACATGCGAGCCGGCCGGTCCGGGCGGATCGTCAACATGTCGTCGGTCTTCGGTCGGACCACCGTCCCGCTGGCCGGCTGGTACTCGGGGGCCAAGCACGCCGTGGAAGCGCTGAGCGACGCTCTGCGGATGGAGGTCGCCTCCGCGGGCATCAAGGTGGTGCTGGTCGAACCGGGCGGCTTCCGCACCGGCATCTGGGGCGAGGTCGGCGAAGACGCGGAGAACCGGCCGGCGTCGTCGTACGCCCGGGCCTACCGGCGCTCGTCCACCGGGCTGCGCTTCACCCAGCCGTTGATGGGCGACCCGGCCCAGGTCGGGCGGGTCGTGGCCCGGGCCCTGACCGGGCGGTTCCCGCAGGAGAGGTACCTCGTCGGGGTGGACGCCGTCGCCCTGACCGTGGCGCAGCGGTTCACCCCCACCGCCGTGCGGGACCGCATCACCAGGTTCGGGCTGGGCCTGTGACGTCCGCCGGCGGACGCCGGCGACCGGCCCCCGGTTTGAGCGCGGCGGCGGCCGGGTACCTGGCAACGGTGCTCCGCTCGACGGCAACCCCGGCACTCCGGTGACGCCGGGCCGGGTCGTGATCCTCACGGCCGGCATGGGCGCGGGACATGACCGGGTGGCCGGGGAGCTTCAGCGGAGACTGGCCGAGCGGGGCATCGGCTGCGACATCCTCGACGTGTGGGAGTTGCTCCCGTGGCGTCTGGGCCGGCTCATCACCGGCTTCTACAAGACGGTGATCACGCACGTCCCGTGGCTGTACCAGGTGATCTACGCCGTCTGGTTGCGGCCGGGCGAGCAGTCCGGCCGGCGGGCCTCCCCCGTCATCCGCATGGCCGGCCGGCGGTTGGAGCGGTGGATGGCGGAGAACCGCCCGGCGGCGGCCGTCTCGACGTTCCATCTGTGCTCCCAGGTGCTGGGGGACATGCGCCGGCGGGGCGTCATGCCCGCCCCGACCGCCTCCATAGTGGTGGACTTCGCCGCCCACGGTCTGTGGGTGGACCCCGACGTCGACACCCATTTCTGCCTGCACCAGGCCCAGGTCGAGCGGGTGCGCTCGCTGGGCGCCCGGCGGGCCGAAGCGCCGGGTCCCGTGGTCTCGCCTCCCTTCGCCCGGCCCGGCGTCAGCCGGCAGGAGGCCCGCCGGCAGCTGGGCCTCGGCCCCGACGAGCGGGCCGTCCTCATCGTCGCCGGCTCGTGGGGGGCCGGCCACGTCGAGCGCACCGCCCGCGCCCTGGCCGAAGATGGCCGCTTCCTGCCCCTGGTGGTCGCCGGCCGCAACCAGCCCCTGCAGCGGCGCCTGGAAGCGGCCGGGTACGGCCGGGTGTTCGCCTGGGTGGACGACATGGCCGCGATGATGATCGCCGCCGACGCGGTGGTGGAGAACGCCGGCGGCCTCATGGCCATGGAGGCCATGGCCCTCGGCACGCCGGTGGTCAGCTTCGAGCCCATCCCCGGTCACGGCCGGGAGAACGTGGAGCGCATGGACGAGGCCGGCGTGTCCCGCTACGCCCACACCGTGGAGGACCTGTTCGAGATTCTCGGCTGGATCGTCAACGACGAGCCCTACCGTCGCCGGCTGACCGCCACTGCCTCGGCCATGTTCCGCTCCGACATCGCCGATCATGTGGCGGCGATGGTGGACCGCCCGGCCGAGCCCGTCGCCGTGGCCGCCTACCCGTCGGCGTAGGCGGGCCGACCGGCGCCGGGCGTGAAGCTCAGCTACCCGCTGGCCGTGCTGGCGGCGGCGGCCAACGCCGCCTCGAACACCCTCCAGCGCAAGGCCGACAAGGAGGAGCCGCCCGAGCTGGCCATGCGCCCCCAGCTGATCCTGGACCTGCTCCACCGGCCGGTGTGGCTGGCCGGGCTGGTCACGGTCATCGCCTCGTTCCTGCTCGACGGCGCCGCTCTCAGCATGGGCCGGCTGGCCGTGGTGCAGCCGGTGCTGGTGCTCGAGTTGCCCATGACCCTCATCGTGGCCTCCCGGGTCTTCGGATCCCGCCTGAAGGGCCGCGACTGGGTGGCCATCGCCGCCATGACCGTCGGCGTGGCCGGGCTGATCTACTGCCTGGCCCCGCAGGCGGCCCGCCACCGCCACATCCCGGTCCTGCTGTGGGGGGTCGGCATCGGGATCACGGTGGCCGCGGTGGCGGTGTGCGTGACCGCCAGCTCGCGGGGCGGGCCGGCCCGCCGGCCGGCCCTGCTCGGCCTGGCATCGGGCATCTCCTTCGGGCTGACCGCTGCGTTCATGAAGAGCGCCACCTCGGCCCTCCAGCACGGGCCGGCGGCGGTGTTCGAGACCTGGTCGACCTACGCCATGGCTCTGGCCGGCCTCTCCGCCATGTTCCTGATGCAGAACGCCCTGCAGGCCGGCCCCCTGTTCGCCGCCCAACCGGGCATCACCCTGGCCGACCCGGGGGTGGCGATCCTGTGGGGTGTGCTGGTCTTCGACGAGCACACCCGCACGGGCCTGTGGCTGGTGGGCGTGGTCCTGTCGGCGGTCACGCTCGGCGCGGGTACGGTGCTTCTCAGCCGCTCCCGGCTCCTGCAGAGCGAGATGGCGCCGGCGGCCGACGGGGGGAAGACCCGGTCTGAGGAGGTCCGTCGATGAGAAGCGAGCTGCTACGGGTCCAGACCGGCTCCCGGCCGGCGCTGGTGGACATCACCGCCCGGTGCCGGGCCTTCGTCTCCGAGGGCGCCGACGGCCTGCTGTCGGTCTTCGTGCCGCACGCCACCGCCGGGGTGGCCCTCGTCGAGACCGGTTCGGGAAGCGAGGAGGACCTGCTGCGGGTGCTCGACGGGCTGCTGCCGCCGGACGGCAGGTGGGCCCACAGCCACGGCAGCCCGGGGCACGGCCGGGACCACGTCCTGCCCGCCCTCGTCAGCCCGTCCCTGACCGTACCGGTGCTCGGCGGCCGCCTGCAGCTGGGAACCTGGCAGTCCGTGTGCCTGGTCGACACCAACGGGGACAACCCCGACCGCCAGGTGCGGCTCAGCTTCCTCGGAGGCTGATCACCTCCACGGGGACCGGCCCCCCGCCGCCGGTCACTCCCCCACCGCCACGATGCGGCGGTCGATGATCCGGCCGTCGCCGAGCAGCAGCTGGCCGAAAGTGGCGACCGGCTGACGGCGGCGCTGGGTCGGCGACCCGGGGTTGAACATGATCTGGCCGTCCGCACCGGGGGCGTCGACCGGGATGTGGCTGTGGCCGAACACCACCATCTGGCAGTCGGGGAACAGCCGCCGGAGCCGCCCGGCCCGCCCGGCGGCCGGACCGCTGTCATGGACCATGCCGATCCTCACCCCCGCCAGCTCGAGGGTGAGGGTGGCGGGCAACGAGCCGCCGAGAGCCCCGTCGTTGTTCCCGAGCACGGCGTGCACGGGCGCCATCCGGCCCAGCCGGTCCAGCACCCCGGGCTCGACCACGTCGCCGGCGTGGAGGATGGCCTCCGCTCCGGCCAAAGCCTCCACCACCCGGGGGGGCAGCCAGCGGGCCGGACGGCCCTGCGGCCCGTGGTCGCGCAGATGGGTGTCGGCCAGCACCACCACGGCGACCTGCCGGCCGGCCACCTCCGGGGGCTATGCCTCGGGAGCCGCGGCCGGCCGCCCGGCGACGTGCCAGCGGTGGCCGCCCTGCCGCTTGGCGTCGTACAGAGCGCGGTCCGCCTCCGCCAGCAGCCGGCCCGGGTCGACCGACTGGCCCGGCAGCGCCACCGCCACTCCGGCGCTGATGGTGACGTGCTCAGGGCCGCCCGCCCGTCGCCCCAGCGGCTCGCCGACGGCGTGGACGCAGCGGTCGGCGATGGTCTCGGCCTCCTCCAATGTCGCCACCCGGGCCACCACGATGAACTCGTCACCGCCCATGCGGGCCACGTCGTCGCCGGCGCGCACCGCCCCCCGCAACCGCCGGGCCAGGTTCACGAGGGCGGCGTCGCCGGCGGCGTGACCGTAGCGGTCGTTGATCTGCTTGAGGCCGTCGGCGTCGCAGATGATGACCGCCACCGGACCGGCCAGGGCCATCTTCTCCAGCGCCGACCGCAGCCGCCGGTCACCGCCCCGGCGGTTCAGCAGACCGGTGAGGGGGTCCTGCTCGGCCTGCCGGCGCTGCTCCTGGAGCGCCTCCTGGTCGCGGGTGACGTCCTCGACGGTGCACACCATCCAGCTGCGGCTGTCGCCCTCCGGCAGGCGACGCAGGGCGGTGCGGGCCCACCCCTGCGAGCCGCCGGCCCGCACGTAGCGGTGCTCGACGACCACGGGTCGGCCGGCGGCCCTGTCGGCCTCGGAGACGGCCGCCGCCAGCCGGTCGGAGTCGCCGGGGACGGCGACGGACTCGAGCGGTCGTGACCGGAGGTCCGTGGGGCTCCGCCCGAGCAGGCGGCGCAACTCTGCGTTGCCGTCAACCAGGCGCCGGCGGTCGTCGAGGACGGCGATGGCCACCGGCGCCGCCTCGAAGATCTCCCGGTACAGGAGGGAGGGGTCCCGCAGGTCCATCTCTTGACGGACCCCCGCCGAGGGCACCATGCGGCCGGCCACCCGGCGGGCGGCCCGCAGCGCCCACCGGCCCATCCCCGGGCCGGCGGATCGTGCCGCGCCCCATGTGCGAGCCACTTCCATCCGTAGCCGTCCTACCCTGAACAGTCCCGTCGTCCCCGGTATCAAACCGTCAATCTGGAAAAAGACGCACCCGGCGGTGGCTGCCGTGTCAGCCGGGCAGCACCTCTTCGATGGCTGCGACCAGCTCCTCCGCCTCGGGGTCGACCATCGGGCGGAACCGCCCCACCACCCTGCCGTCGGGAGCGACGAGGAACTTCTCGAAGTTCCACTTGATGTCGCCGGCCTCCCCGCTGCCGTCCTGCACCGCCGTGAGCTCCTCGTAGAGGGGGTGGCGGTCCGGTCCGTTCACGTCGACCTTCTCGGTCAGGGGGAAGGTCACACCGTAGGTGGTGGAGCAGAAGGTGGCGATCTCCTCGGCGGTGCCCGGCTCCTGCCCGGCGAACTGGTTGCAGGGAACACCGAGCACGCTGAAGCCCCGGTCCTTGAACCGCTCGTGCAGCCTCTCCAGGCCGGCGTACTGGGGGGTCAGGCCGCATCGGGAAGCCACGTTGACCACCAGGGTGGCCTTACCGGCGAACCGGCCGAGGTCGAGGGGGCTGCCGTCGAGCGAGGCGATGGACGTGTCCTGGAGGGCCATGCCGGGACGAACCCCCGGCCGCTACCGGCTATTCCCCGCCCCGGGCTCCGGCGGAGCCGGCCCATGCCCCTTCCCGACGCCCGGGTCGGGCAGTCTGTTGCCCATGATGTCGAACGGGCCGGGCCAGCCGGCACCCGGGGGGCCGTTCGGCCGCCACCCCGGGCCCATCCTGCGCACGGCCGGCGACTACGCCTGGCGCATCCTCGCCGTGGGGACCGTCGTCTACTTCGTGATCCGGCTCCTCTCGGTGCTGTCACTGGCGGTGATCCCGTTCCTGGTTTCCCTGCTGATCACCGCGCTGCTGCAGCCCTTCGCCCACCGGATGCGCCGCCGGGGCCTGGGCCGCGGGGTGGCCACCCTCTTCACCATGCTCATGGCCGTCGTCCTGCTGGGCGGGCTGATCACGGTGGTGGTGGTACGGGCCACCCAGCAGGCGCCGCAGCTCGGCAACGAGATCACCAAGCTGCTCCCGCAGATAAAGCACTGGCTGGTGCACGGGCCTCTGCAGCTCAACCCGACCACCGTCGACAACCTCGACAAGACCATCGCCAGCGACATCACCAAGAACAGCTCCAAGATCGCGTCGACGGCGCTGTCCACCGGCAAGACCGTCCTGTCGTTCCTGACCGGCCTGGTGCTGGCCATCTTCTCGACCATCTTCTTGGTCTACGACGGGGACCGGGTGTGGGCGTTCCTGCTGAAGGGCGTCCCCGCCGCCGGTCGGGCCGCCGCCGACGCCGGTGGCCGGGCCGCCTGGCGCACCGTCAGCCACTACGTGCGCGGCACGCTGATCGTGGCCACCTTCCACGGGGTGGTGGTGGCCTTGACGCTGACCCTGCTGGGCGTCCCGCTGTCGTTCCCGCTGGCTGTGCTGGTCGGGCTGGGAAGCTTCGTGCCGCTGGTCGGGGCCGTGGTCACCGGCGCCCTGGCCGTGGCCGTGGCCGGGCTCGGCCAGGGGCTGGTGGCCGCCATCGTGATGGTGGCCGTGCTCCTCCTCGACAACCAGATCGAGGCCCACGTCCTGCAGCCGTTCGTGGTTGGCCGCTACGTGCGCATCCACCCGCTGGCCGTCGTGCTCTCCCTGGCCGCCGGCGCCATCCTGTTCGGGATAGTCGGCGCCATCGTGGCCGTGCCCGTCGTCGCCAGCATCAACAGCGGGGTGCGGGCCGGGCTGGCGGTGACCGAGGGCCGCCGCAACGGGGCCGCCCCGGTCCCGGATCAGACCAGGGAAGGAGCGCGGGTCCACCCTCCGGACGATGACCCCGGGGGTGACCCGGTCCTACCCTGACGGCGTGGCCCGCGACGAGGAGTTCCGCAAGGTAGCCGAGGACCTGAGGGCGCTCGGCCGGTCGTTGGCCCGCGACTTCTGGCAGGCGGCCGACCAGGCCCGCCGCTCCGGCCGGCCGCCCGGGCACGTGATCCGCCACGGGCTGCGCCAGATGGCGGGCGAGGCCCGGCGGGGGTTGTGGGGCACGGGGTGCCCGCCCCGGCCCGGCTACTACCGCAGGTACGGCCGCGACGGCCGCTGGGCGCCGCCCCCCACCTCCCCCGGCGGCGCACCGGGGCGGCCCCCTTCCGCCGGGCAGTGGGGCCCGGGCGGGTGGTTCCGGCCGGGGCCGGCCCGCACCTGGTCCCCGCCGCCCCGCCCCACCCGGCCGGCCCCGCCTCCGGTGCGCCGGCGGTGGGACTCCACCACCCTGGCCGGCCTCCTGATCGTCCTGTTCGGGGCGGCGTGGCTCATCGGCGCCCTGGGCGCCCTGCGCCTCCCCCTGGAGGGTGTGGTCGCCGCCGGGCTGATGATCCTCGGGCTGGCCGTCATCGTCACCGCCCGGACCGACTGGAGCCTGAGCCGCCACATCTGGCCGGTGTGGCTCGGCGCCGGGCTCCTGGTCGTGCTGATCGCCACGTCGAGCACCCTCGGCGTCGGCGGGGCGCTCAACCACGTGTCGTTCGGCAACATGAACCGGGTGGGCACGCCCGGCAGCACCGTCTACGGCGGCTTCGGGCACCTCTCCGTCGACGCCCGCGGCCTCCCGCCCGGTGCCACCCTGACGGTGAAGAGCGCCGCCGGCCAGACCTACGTCACCACGCCTCCCGGCGTGCCTCTCGACCTACGCGCCCGGGTCGGCGCCGGCCGGGTGTGCGTGGGCGGCCGGCCCCAGGCGTCGGGGGTGGAAGCCGACGTCCGGCAGCGGTTCGGGACCGGCCCGGCGGCGGCCGTCACCCTGCGGGTCAACCAGCTGGCCGGCGAAGTGGTCATTGACGGGCCGGGGTGCTGAGGGCGATGAGCACGGCCGTAGCCACCTACCAGTACCGGACGTCGAGGGTTGCCGTAGGCACCTTTTTCCTGCTCTTCGGTACCGCCTTCCTGCTCGAGAGCGTCGGCGTGTTCCGGGTCACCGCCGCCCTGTTCTGGCCCCTTCTGGTCATATCTCTCGGCGTGGGGCTGCTCATCCACCGGGCCCGTCGGCTCATGGTCGAGGAGGACCGCAGCGCGCAGCTGGCGGTGGCCGAGGAGCGGGTGCGCATAGCCCGGGAGCTGCACGACATCGTCGCCCACGGCGTGTCGCTCATGACCATCCAGATCTCCGCCGCCCGGCGGGTGGCGGCCAAGAACCCCGGCTCGGCGGCGGAATCGCTCCAGGCGGCCGAGGACACCGGACGCCAGACCCTGAGCGAGCTGGAGGGCATGCTGGCGGTGCTGCGCGGCGCCGACGCCTCCATCGGGGCGGCCGCCGGCACCGCCCCGCCAGGTGCCGACGGGCCCCGGCCCGGCCCGGGCGGGTCCTTCACCCGGTCGCCGCTGCCGCGCATCTCCGACCTCCAGGGCCTGGTCGAGGCCGTCCGCCAGACCGGTCGTCCCGTCCGCTACCAGGTCCTGGGGGAGGCTCCGCCCCTGCCCGCCAGCGTGGAGATGACCGTGTTCCGGGTGGTCCAGGAAGCCCTCACCAACGCCGTCCGCTACGCCGGCGAGGCCCCGGTTGACATCCAGGTCATCTTCTCCCCCACCGCCATCACGGTCTTCGTCGACGACGAGGGTCCCGGCGCTCCCCCCGGCTCGGGTCGCGGGTCGGGCCACGGCCTGGTCGGCATGCAGGAACGGCTGGCCGCGGTGGGCGGCACCCTGGAAGCCGGGCCCCGCCGGCCGGGGCCGGGGTGGCGGGTCTACGCCACCATCCCGCTAATCCTGCTCGACGTCGCCTGAGGGTCTCACGGAGCGGACACACTGGGCGGGTGATCCGCCTCCTCATCGCCGACGACGAAGCCATGGTGCGCCGGGGTCTGCGTCTGGTGCTGGAGGCGGAGGACGACCTGCAGGTCGTCGGTGAGGCGGCGGACGGCTTCGAGGCCCTGGAGGAGGCCCGCCGCCTGGCCCCGGACGTGGTGCTCATGGACGTGCGCATGCCCCGCATGGACGGGGTGGAAGCCTGCCGGCGCCTGACCGCCGCCGGCGACGTCAAGGTGGTCATCCTGACCACCTTCGACCTGGACGAGCACCTCTTCGCCACGGTGCGGGCGGGAGCCAGCGGCTTCCTGCTCAAAGCGTCGCGCCCCGAGGACCTGGTCGCCGCCATCCGCGCCGCCTACGCCGGCAACGCCCTCGTCGAGCCGCGCATGACCAAACGGCTGCTCGACGAGTTCGCCCGCCGACCGGGGGTGACCACCCCCCCGGGACGACTACCCCAACGCTTCGCCGAGCTCACCGACCGGGAGATCGACGTGCTGCGGGAGGTGGTGCGCGGCGCCAGCAACGCCGAGATCGGCGAGCGGCTCTACATCAGCGAGACCACCGTCAAGACCCACGTGAACCACATCCTCACCAAGCTGGGGGTCCGCGACCGGATCCAGGCGGTGGTGCTGGCCTACGACGAGGGCCTGGTCGAGCCCGGCCGGGGGGCCGACTGACCGCCTCCGGGCGGACTATCAGCCCGGGGATGTAGGGCGAATCCGCCTCCGGGACGATGCCGGCCGGGCGGGCGCCGCCTTAGCTTGAGCGGCAAGGAGGAACCATGTACGACTTCCCTTACGAGCCGGCCGGAGATCCCCGACCCCCCCGCTCAGCCTGCGGTCCCCGCCGCGGAGGTCTGCTCCGCATGGTCGTGGTGGCCGTGGCCGTGGGCGTTGTCCTGTCCCTGCTGGTGGGGCCGGTCTTCTGGGCACTGGGCCTGGCGTTCCACCTCTTCACGGTGGTGATCCGCCTGGCGGTGCTGGGCGCCGTCGCCACCTTCGTGTGGCGGCGCATTTTGCGGCGACATATTGGCCGACGCGGCATATGACCCTTGACACCCCGGGAGCGGGGCGGTTCAATTGATGGCGATCGACCGACAACGTCGGATACCCCGACTGGTACGGAAAGGAGGGCACTGTGGCAACACGGAGCTCGTCCGAGGAGGACGGTCCGCCCCGCTGGTAGGGGGCTCCCCCGCCGGGAGCGGGAGAGCCCGACCGAGGTCGTCGCGGCGGGCGCCGCACTGACTGGCCGGCCCTATGGCCGGG
>JAKAXG010000175.1 GCA_021827225.1 Actinomycetes bacterium
GGGCGGGCGTCACGGTGCGGTTCGCGAGTGATCAACCCCAGTCGATACCGAACACGGCGATCACCTCCTTCCTGCGCGCGCAGGTGGACGCCCCGGCCGGGGCACAGACACCAGTTTGGCCCGCCGCCGTTTCCGATTTGACGGATGGGCGGGAGATGGCCACCCGCTGTGGGTACTCTCACGGGTGGTGCGCGAGGCGGTGAGGGGATGGTCGGTGTGGCGGTTGTCCCGTCCCGCGGTCGCCTACATCCTGCTCGTCCACGCCGCCGCCGTGGCCCTGCTGGCCTACGAGGCGGTCACCGACGGTCACTCCGCCGGCACCCGCCTGCCGGCCCTCGCCGCCCTGCTGGCCGGCGCCGCCGCCAGCATCGAGGTGTTCCGCCGCACCGGCACCCTCTACCGGGGCCGGGACCGCGGCTTCCACAACCTGCTGTCGGTGTTCCTGCTCGGCGGGGCGCTGGTCCTGCCCCCGCTGTGGGCCACCGTCCTGCCCATCCCGGTGTACTCCCTGTTCCGGTGGCGGGCCATGCGCCGCCTGGCCCCGGTCAAGGCGGCGTTCAACGCCGCCATGTATGTAGTGCTCTGCACTGTGGCCTCCCACGTCCGCCTGGCCGTGGTGCCCGGCGGCGCCGCCCACAGCGCCTCCATCGCCTCCTTCGCCGCCTCCCCGGCGGCGTGGGGCTCCGCCCTGGCGGCGGCGGCGGCGTTCGTGGCCGTCAACGTGGCCATGATCTTCAACTGCCTCCGCCGGGTCACCCCGAGCACCCCGGCGCGCGCCATCCTCGGCGACCGCAACTTCTTGGCCCTGGCGGGGGTGGACGCCAGCGCCGGCATCCTGGTGGCCGTGGCGTGGGCCGCCTCCCCGGCGCTGTACTTCGTCTCACTCGTGCCGGTGCTGTTCCTCCAGCGCAGCCTGATCTACCGCCACCTGGCCGAGGCCGCCCAGACCGACACCAAGACCGGTCTGGCCACCCCGGCCCACTGGCGGTGGGTGGCCGAGCGGGTGGTGACCCGCACCCAGCGCACCGGCGGCTGCCTGGCCGTGCTGATGGTCGACCTGGACCACTTCAAGGGGGTCAACGACACCTACGGCCACCTGATCGGCGACACCGTGGTGGTGGCCGCCGCCGAAACCCTCCGCCTGGCAGTCCGGCCCCTCGACGTCGTCGGCCGCTTCGGAGGCGACGAGTTCATCGTCCTGCTGGTCGGCGCCGACCGGCACGCCGCCGCCGTGGCCGCCGGCCGGCTGTGCGAGGACATCGCCGCCCTCAAGGTGACGGCCAACGGCGGAGGTCCGCTGCGGCTCACTGCCTCCGCCGGGGTGGCCGTCTACGGCGAGCACGGCATCGAGCTGGACGACCTGATCGCCGCCGCCGACGCCGCTCTGTACCGGGCGAAGCACGACGGCCGCAACCGGGTGTGCGTGGCCCGGGCCGGCGAGGCCTCCCGCTGGGCCGAGGAGCAACCGGTGGCCGTGCCCCCCCACCACCACTCCGCCAGCTGAGCCGGTCGCCGTCGGTTGGAGCCGCGCCAGCACACGACCGGTGAGGAATCGGGGCGGCGCCGGCTGGGAGCGCGCTTCTGGTCGCTGTGGGCGGCCCGGACCTCGTCGGCGATGGGTGACGGCCTGTACAACGTGGCCCTTCCCCTGCTCGCCGCCGCCCTCACCCGCCGGCCCCTGGCCGTCGCCGCGGTGGCCCTGGCCGGCCGGTTGCCGTGGCTGGTGGCCGCCCTGCCGGCCGGGGCCTACGCGGACCGGGCCGACCGCCGGCGCATCATGCGCTGGGCCGACGTGATCCGCGCCGCCACCGTCGCCGGCCTGGCGGCGCTGGTCGCCACCGGGACCGTCACCATCTGGTGGGTGTACGCGCTGGTGGTGGTGCTCGGCTTCGCCGACGCCGCCTTCACCGCGGCCAGCTCGGCGGTGGTGACCGAGCTGGTGGCCGCCGAGGACCTGCCCCGGGCCCACGGGCTGCTCTACACCGGCGACACCGCCGGCGCCCAGTCGCTGGGGCCGGCCGTCGGGGGCGCGTTGTGGTCGGCGGCGCGCAGCGTCCCCTTCGCCGCCGACGCCGTCAGCTTCGCCGCCTCCGCCACCCTGCTGCTGGGTCTGGGCCGGGCCCCCCGCCCCGCCTGTGACCCCCCGGGCCCGCCCCGATCGAGGCTGACCGAGGACGTGCGCGACGGCCTGGCCTGGTACCGGCGGTCCCGGCCGCTGATGCTGATCACCGCGGTGGTGGCGGTGCTGGCCTTCTGCCAGGCCATGGTGTCGGCCATCCTGGTGCTCTACGCCGAGGAGCGCCTGCACCTCGGCGGCCTGGGGTTCGGGCTGTTCGTGGGGGCCACCAGCCTGGGCAACGTGGCCGGCGGGCTGCTGGCCGCCCGGGTGGTGCGCCGGCTGGGGGTGGCCGGGGTGGTGATCGTGGCCACCGCCATCTCCGGAGGCGGGTACCTGGCCGCCTCCACCGTCACCTCCCCCTACGCCGCCGGGGTGTTCCTGGCCGTGGAGGCCCTGGCCGTGGTGCTCGGCAACGTGGCCACCACCTCGTTCCGCCAGCGGCTCACCCCCGCCCACCTGCAGGGCCGGGTGGCCACCATCTGGCGCTCGGCGGTGTGGAGCGCCATCCCCCTCGGCGCCCTGGCCGGGGGGGCGGTGGCCGGTGCCGTGTCCATCTCCACCCCCCTGGAGGTGGCCGGCCTCCTCCAGCTGGCCCTGGTGCTCGTCGCCGCCCGCCCCCTGCTGCGGGTGGTGCGCTGAGCAGATCCTCGTCTCACAACGGTGCGAGCACCTCTCGCACTCTCCTCATCGGGTCCTGCCACTGGCTGCGCACGGCTTCGAGCAGTCCGCTGGCCCCCTCCTCAGCGGGGAGAGCCCGCAGTTGGACCAGCTGGGCGGCGTCGAGCGACAGGCCTGTGACCGAGCGCAGGGACGGCCCGGACAGCTCCTCCGCCCAGTCGAACAGTGTCTCACGGGCGGGTCGGCCGGGGGCCAGGTGACCGATGAGGTCGAGGGTGAAGTCCGTGGTGGTGAGGTTGGCCATGAGGGCCAGAAACGCCCGCTGGTGAAACTCCCGCAACAGGGCCCGGCGGCGCAGGATGTTCTGCTGGGCAAGCTCGTGTTCGACCACCTGCTCCAGGGTCGGGCCGAGGCTCGGCACCCGACGAGCGAGGCCGCCGACCAGTTCCAGGGAGGAGTCGCGAGCATGCGTGCGCATCCACGAGTCGAGCAGCAACCAGGCCTGGCTGACCGGAAGTTCGGTGATCATCTCGGTGGCGAGCGCCACGGCCCGGCGCTGGTCGATGCGGTCGAGGGCGGAGAGGCTCTGCAGGCGTTTGGTGTAGGTGGGATCCGACCACCAGGTGTCGTAGGCGAGGCCGGGGAACCGATATCCGAACTGCGCCGACCGGGACTTGCGGTTGCGTATGACGATCGAGACAGTCGGCATTTCCAGGTGGAACAGGGCGTGAATGAATCCCGGGCCGGATTCGATCCGCCGCGCCGCGCCCGGCTGAAGCACCTCGGCATCGAGGGGGCGCAGCTCGCCGAGGGCCAGACGGTCCTTGTCGATCTGCTCCTGGGTATCGAAGTCGTAGGTCACGTGCAGGCTGGAGCCCTGGAGCACCCCGAAGGCACCGTCGAAGCCGTGGTCGTGGATGGCAGTGGTGCCCTCCAGCCAGAAGAGAACCTGGATGAACAACTCGTCGTCCCTGTACATGACCACAGGAGGCTGACCGAACCGGTCGGCGTTGCCCTGGGGCGGCAGGTCGGGCGTGCGGACGACATGTTCGAGGATGCTGGACGCGTCTACGCCGGAGGGAATCTCGACCGACCGCATGGCCCGTTCGGCGGCGTCGACCAGGCCCATCTCGGTCTGCCCGCTCGCCCTCCACAGGGCCGAGCATTCCTTGCCCAGCGCTTCGAAGTAGGAGGCGACAAGCTCGTTCGGCACCCCCCAAACGGTACTGGCCGCCGATCGGCGCAATATCGACGGAATCCCAAATGATCCTCAACCGCTCCAGACGCCAGCGGGTGGCGCGCTGAGCACCCTTGGGCGGGCAGGGCATGAATGGCCTGCCGTGGGTACGAGCCCGAGGCTTCTACAGCCCGGCGGTCAGCAGCTCCACCACCGAGCCGGTGTCGGCCAGGTCGGCCAGGGCGGCGTCGGCCCCCAGCCCCTCCAGCTCGGGCAGCTCGTAGCGCCCGGTGGCCACCAGCAGACAACGGGCCCCCGCCGCCCGGGCGCAGGCCAGGTCCCTCGGGGTGTCGCCCACCACCCACACCTGCTCGCCGTCCAGGCGCACCCCCCGCTCCGCCTCCAGCCGGCGGAGGGCGACCGGCACTAGCTCGTTGCGGTCGTGGTGGTCGCTGCCGTAGGCGCCCACGTCCAGGTCCAGGTAGCGGTCCAGCCCGAAGGCTCCCACTTTGACCAGAGCGTTGGGGAACACGTTGCCGGTGAGCAGGCTGGACACCACCCTGGGGTCGCCGTCCAGGGCGGCCAGCACGTCGGCCACCCCGGCGCAGGCCCGGCCCGCCTCGAGCAGCTCCCCGTCGGCGGCGGCCGCCGCCAGCTGGCCCTCGATGCCCCGCAGCACGGCGCTGATCACCTCCTCGGTGCGCGGCTCGCCCATCTGGTCCAGGTACTCCCGCACGATCTGCGGGTCGGTCTTGCCGCTCATGCTGATCCGGCTGTCCGGCCGGCGGCCCAGCACCGCTTCCAGGGCCAGGTCGAACACCGCGGCGCCGATGTCCCCGGCGCGCACCAGCGTCCCGTCCACGTCCCACAGCACCAGCCGGCCCACGTCCACAACGGCGGAATCTACCGTCAGCGGGCGGGCAAACCGGGTGGAACCTGGGCCGGCAGCGGGACAGACTGTGGGGGTGGTCCCCTGGCTGCTGACCGTGTGGCGTGCCCTCGACTACGAGGCGCACGTCCAGGGCCAGTGGATGGGGCTGAACGTGGTGCTGGCCGTCCTGCCCGGCATCGGCGCTGTCATCCTGCACCGCTGGCGCCGGCGCCGGATCGGCTGGTGGGTCGGGGCCGGAGTGGTGGCGGCGCTGCTGCCCAACGCCCCCTACGTGCTGTCCGACGTGGTGCACCTGGGCCCCGACCTGCAGGCCGCCCCCGACCGGGCCGCCGCCGTGTACGGGGTGCTGCCCCTGTTCGCCTTCCTGTTCGGCGCCGGGATCCTCTCCTACAGCCTGGTGCTGCACCTGCTCCGCCGGGAGCTGCGCGACCGGGGCTGGTCGGTGCGCCGGCGGGTGGCCGCCGAGGGCCTGGTCGACGCCGCCTGCGCGGTGGGCATCGCCCTCGGCCGCTTCCCCCGGCTCAACAGCTGGGACATCGTCCGCCCGTTCCAGATGCTGCACGGCCTGTCGGTGGTGGCCTTCCGGCCCGACTATCTGGTCATGGCCCTGATCGGCATCACCCTGGCCAGCGTCACCGTCGACCGGGTGGCCACCGAGGCCGTCCACCTGGTGCGGGCCCGCCGGCACCGCCCGGGCGGCCGGGCCGGCGGCTGACGCGGCCGTCGCCGTCGCCGTCGTGGAGCGCGACGCGGCATCGGTGCTGGCCGGCCACCACGTGACCGACACGGCCGCCGGCGACGGGACCCTGCTGGCCTGCTCCTGCTCGTGCGGGTGGCGGTCCGAGCCGGTCGGCCGGGGCGACCGGGAGGCGGCCCGGACGCTGGCCGAGGCCAGGGTCCGCCACTGGATGGACGTGGCCGGGGAGGCGGCCGGCGAGGACCCGGCGCTGAACGCCCGGGCCGAGCGGCTGGCCGCCGAGCACCAGCGGGGCGAGGACAAGACGCTCACCAAGGTGGCGGTCACCTGCGCCTGCGGGTGGCGCTCGCCGCCGCTGCAGCGCGGCCACCCCCGCCTGGCCCAGGCCAAGGCCGACTTCTGGCAGCGCCACGTGCTGGACTTCACCGGCTTCAACGCCTCGGTGGCCCCGCCCGGCGGCCTCCCTCCGATGGGGTAGAACTGCGGCCATGGCCACAGACCCGGTGCGAATCACCTCGACCCCCGAATGGCAGGCGCTGGTCGACCACCACCGCCAGATGCGTGACGTCCACCTGCGGGACCTCTTCGCCGGGGACCCCGACCGGGCGGCGGCCCTCACCGCCGACGCCGCCGACCTGCACCTCGACTACTCCAAGAACCGCCTCACCGCCGAGACGGTCGACCTGCTGGTCCGGGTGGCCGAGCGGGCCGGGCTGCCGGAGCGGATCGAGGCCATGTGGGCCGGCGAGCACATCAACGTCACCGAGGACCGGGCCGTGCTCCACGTCGCTCTGCGCGCCCCTCGCTCCGAGTCGATCACCACCGCCGACGCCGACGGGCAGCGCCGCGACGTGGTCCCCGACGTGCACGCCGTGCTGGACAAGATGGCCGGCTTCGCCGAGCGGGTCCGCTCCGGGGAGTGGACCGGCCACACCGGCAAGTCCATGACCGCCGTGGTCAACATCGGCATCGGCGGCTCCGACCTGGGCCCGGCCATGGCCTACGACGCCCTCCGCCCCAACGCCCTGCGCTCCCTCGAGTGCCGGTTCGTGTCCAACGTGGACGGCAGCGACATCTGGGAGGCCACCCACGACCTCGACCCGGAGCGCACCCTGTTCATCGTCAGCTCCAAGACCTTCACCACCCTCGAGACCATCACCAACGCCCGCACCGCCCGGGAGTGGCTGCTGTCCCACCTGGTCGACGACAAGGCGGTGGCCCGCCACTTCGTGGCCGTGTCCACCAACGCCGCCGAGGTGGAGAAGTTCGGCATCGACACCGACAACATGTTCGGCTTCTGGGACTGGGTCGGCGGCCGCTACTCCTACGACTCGGCCATCGGCCTGTCACTGATGATCGCCATCGGCCCCGACGCCTTCCGGGACATGCTCGACGGGTTCCACGCCGTCGACACCCACTTCCGCACCACCCCCCTGCGGTCCAACCTGCCGGCCCTGCTCGGCCTCATCGGCGTCTGGTACAACGACTGCTTCGGGGCCGAGACCCAGGCGGTGCTGCCCTACAACCACTACCTGTCCCGTTTTCCGGCCTACCTGCAGCAGCTGGACATGGAGAGCAACGGAAAAAGTGTCACGCTGTCCGGCGAGCCCGTCGATCTCGACACCGGACCGGTGGTGTGGGGCACGCCGGGGACCAACGGCCAGCACGCCTACTACCAGCTCATCCACCAGGGGACCCGGCTGATCCCGGCCGACTTCATCGGCTTCGTCGCCCCCAACCACGAGGACCCGCTGGTCGAGCCCCACCACGACCTGCTGATGGCCAACTTCTTCGCCCAGACCGAGGCGCTGGCCTTCGGCCGGCCGGCGCCGGCCGGCGAGCCGTACCGCAACTTCGCCGGCAACCACCCCACCAACACCATCCTGGCCCCCCGCCTCACCCCGAGGGTGCTGGGGTCGCTGGTGGCCACCTACGAGCACAAGGTGTTCACCCAGGGGGTCATCTGGGGCATCAACTCCTTCGACCAGTGGGGGGTGGAGCTGGGCAAGGCCCTGGCCCAGAAGATCGTCCCCGAGCTCACCGCTGCCTCGGCCCCCGACCTGGGCCACGACTCCTCCACCAACGCCCTGATCCGCCGCTACCGGGCGGGGCGGGGCCGGCCGGCGTAGCCGGCCCCTCCTGCCCGGCGGCCACCCCGGCGTTTTCTGTACCGGTCCGACAAATCTGTACATTTCCGGCCGTCGCCAGGCCGTGACGTCCCAGATTTGGCAGAACCGTACAGATTTCGCCTCCGCCGACCCCCCCTCTGGCCACCTGCACTCTCCGGTCGCCCAGAGGGGGGTGTTCGAGCATCCTGCTCGCAGCGGATCGTCGGGCCGCGACGGCTCGGTGACTTGTTGGGGCAGCGCCGAGACCGGCGCCGCCGGTTGCGGTGCTTACCGCCGGCCCCCGGCCGGCGGCGGTTGTCGGGGCCCTCGGGCCACTGGTTCTGGACGGCGGCGATGGCGGCGGTGATGGGGCCATCGGCTCGGGGGACGTAGCCCCGGTCGCG
>JAKAXG010000176.1 GCA_021827225.1 Actinomycetes bacterium
AGCTCGGAGATGATCGGGCCCGCGTCGTCCAACCGGTCCAGGCGCAGGGCGATCCGGGCGGCGGTCTCCAGCCCCTGGCGCCGGGACACCGGGTTGGTGGTCGACCGGGCCCCCTCCAGCAGAGCGGCCATGGCCTCGTCGGGCCGGTCCGCGGCCCACAGCGCCCGGCCCAGCCACACCAGGGCGACGCCCCTGTCGCCGAACGAGGGGTCCTCCACCTCCGCCCGGGCCAGCTCCAGGTTGCGCTGGGTCTTGTTCTTGGCGGCCTCGACGTCGTGCAGGTAGCCGAGATGCCTGAGGCGGGCGTGGCTGGCGGGCCGGACCGGCGGGAAGCTCCCGTCGACGTCCAGGACGAGCTGCTCGTGCAGGCGCCCCCGCCAGCGGCAGGAGCGGCGGCGGAAGAGACGGTCGGCGACATGGCTGTAGCCGGAACCGAGGCCGACGCCGGTGACGTTGTCGATGGGGACCTGCAGCGCCTGCACGAGGGCGGGGACGCTCTGCAGCTCGGCGCGGAGGCCGGCCGGGTGGGAGCACACCAGCTCCTCGTCGGCGTCGACGGACAGGACCCACTCGCCCCGGCAGTGCTCGAGCGCGGCGTTGCGGGCCTGGGCGAACCCACCGGGCCAGCTGCCGGTTACGACCACCGCCCCGGCTTCGGCGGCGATCCGCACGGTGCCGTCGGAGGACCCGGTGTCGTACACCACGATCTCGTCGACCACCCGATTCAGGGATGCCAGGCATGCCGGAAGCCGGGCCTCCTCGTCCTTGGCGATGATGCAGGCGCTCAGAAGCACGGGTACGGCCCGGGAGTGGTGTCCTGGCGTGTCGGTGCTCAGCTGGCTGCGCCGGGCAGCGGCTCTGCGACCTTGTGGCTGGACCGGTGCTGGACGACCTGGGCGGCGGCGCCGGTGGTCCGGTTGACCACGATGGGACCGAGCAGGTTGGCGGTGGGCGGCAGCGGTGGCTGGGGGACGGTGATCAGCACCAGGATCATGGCGTCCTCCGCAGCGCGGATTTCGAGGCTGGCCTGCTGGTCCTCGTCGGTCTCGACGGTGTAGTCCGGGTACAGCAGCGCCGGATCCACCACGGTGAAGCTGATGTCGGGCCCGCCGATGGAGCGCAGCCGCTGGAAGGGCCGCACCGCCTCGCCGATGTCCTCCAGCCTGAATCTTCGGGCCGTGGGGAATCCCGGCAGCCCGGCCGCGAACTCGATGACGTCGACCGGATCGCCAGTCGGCTCCGTCATCCCGCTGGCCTCGACGTCATTGATGAATGTTATTGACACCCGGTGGCTCCCGTCACAGGTATTGCACGAGCGAGTGCGACTCGATCTGAGCCGTCGCCCACAAGCCGGTCTGGTAGGTCTGCTGCTCCTGGGCCAGCTGGGTCGTGGCCTGGGCCACGTTGACGCTGTCCAGGGCGGATATCTGGCTCTGCAGCGCCGCCTGGGCGTTGGTGGCCTGGGTGGCGAAGCCCTGCATGCGCTGGTAGCTGGCCCCAAGGCTGGCCGCCGCGTCGGAAACGTTCTGGATGGAGGCGTCGAGGTTGGAGAGATCCGTGGTTTGCGCCTGCTGCAGCTTCCCGTTCTTGAGATCCTGGATCACCGCGTCCAGCGAGCCGGTTCCCGGTGTGAGCAGACCGTTCGGATCAGTGGTGCTGGGGCCGAACAGGACATTGCCCGTCACAGAAACCGGTACGGTGACACCGGGGGCGACGGTGCGGGTGGGGGCGTTTCCTCCGCCGATGTACTTGCCATCCTGCTGGAAGGCCGCGGTGACGTTCCCGGTGCCGCTGAAGAGGGCCTGACCGCCGTACTGGGTGTTGGCCAGGGCGACGATCTGGTCCTTGATCGACTGCAGCTGCGAGGCGACAGCGCTAACCGCCGTCTGCGACCCGCTGAGCGAGCTTCCCGACACGGACAGCACCAGCTGCCGGGCCGTCTGCAGGTTGGACATGACCGAGTTCACCGTGGAGTTGGCCAGCGACAGCCACCCCAGCCCGTCGGCCGCGTTGGTGGAGTACTGGTTCGCCCGGGCGACGCCGGCGTTGAGCTGCATCAGCGACGACGCCGCCGAGGGGTTGTCGGACGGCTGGTTGACCAGGTCACCAGTGGCCAGCTGCTGCTCGAGCGTGGCCTGCTGGCTCTGGTCGGTGTTGAGGCTCTGGATCAGCTGGGAGCTGATGATCGTAGGGGTTTCGGTGATGGCCGACAGGTTGATGCTCATGTGACTCGCCTCTTCTCGACTATTCGCCTCACACCGCCGCCATGAGCGCCTGCATGGCGGTGTCCACGGTGGAAATGACCTTGGCGGCGGCCTGGTAGGACTGCTGGAAGTTCATCAGCGACACCAGCTGGGTGTTGGGGTCCACCCCGGTGACCGCCTGGAGGTTCTGTTGCGCGGCGTTCGATACCGAGGTCTGGGACTGCACCTGGTTGTTGACGGCGCTGACCTCCTGACCGACGGTCTGCACCAGTTGGCGGTACTGCGCGTCGGGTCCTCCCGGGACGTTCCACTGGTCGGCGATCTTCTGGGCGTTGGAACCGTCGTTGGCCGCGTTGGCGGGATCGGTGGCGGCAGCCAGGAGCAGCGGATTGCCGGGAGTGCTGCCCGTCCCGGCCATGGTCGGGTTCACGGTGATGTTGGCGGCGGTGTACGTCGTCGACCCGTCACTGGTCTGGAACAGGTCCGTACCACCGGCCACCGCCCCCGAGGACGGATCGTAGGTGTAGCCCTTCTCGAGCAGGGTGTTGACGCTGGACGCCAGCTGCTGGGCCACGGTGTTCAACTGACCCTGGTAACCGGGGATGTGGGAGTTGACCCCGGCGAGCAGCCCGGCGGCGGTGCCCGAACTGGTGGAGACCGTGCCGCCCGACTGCTTGGCGACCAGGCTGATCGGCGGGGTCGGTGTGCCCGTAGTCGTCGACGGAGCCGGCGCCATGGTGAGGCTGTCCGCCCAGTTACCGTTGACCAGGGTCACGTTGCCCGCCCTCACCTGGAACGAGCCGTCGGGCTGGACCGAACCCACCGCGCCGATGTCCTTCGACAGCTGGTTCATCAGCTGGTTCCGCTGGTCGATGAGGGCGTTCGGAGACAGCCCGCTCGACTGGGACGCCGAGATCTGCCCGTTCAGGTTGGCCACCTGCCCGAGTAGGGTGTTGGTTTCGCTGACCACGTCGCTCAACTGGCTGATGGCGTTGTTGCTCACGGTGGTCAGCTGCTGGTTGGCCTGGTGCAGGTCGCTGACGACCGTCTGGGCCATGTTGATGGTCTGGATCCGGGCGGCCGGGTCGCTGGGGTTGCTGGCGACCTGGTCCCACGACTGCCAGAAGCTGGACAGGTCGCTGGACAGGCCGTTGGAGGACGGCTCCTGGAACGCCAGCTGGGCCTGCTGGAGCACCTGCTGCAGGGCGGTCCCCTGGGCCAAGGCTCCGGTCGCCTGCTGGGCACTCGTGACCAGAAGGGTGTCGCTGGCCTGCGACACGGACGTGACCCGGACCCCGTCGCCTACACCGAGCGGGTCCCCGCCGGCGTTGGCCATCAGGTTGGCGGTCTCGGCCACATAGCCGGGGGTGTTGGCGTTCGAGAGGTTCTGCGAGATGGTGTCCATGGCCGTCTGGTCGGCCTGGACCCCGGTCACGGCGATGTTGAGGGCGATGTTCGACATCGGTCCTACACCCGGGTGTCGAGGTTGACGGACTCGGGCCGGCCGTTCTGGGTGATCTCCCCGGCCGAGTCGTAGGTGGGCAGGCATCCGAGCAGCGCCAGGGCGTCGTTGGTCGCGGCCAGGCCGTGAGCCAGCAGTTCCCGGTTGCGGCGGGAGCAGCGGCGGACCTGGTCCAGCACGTCACGCAGCGACGCCTGGCGTTGCAGGAGGTGCTGGCAGGTGAGCTCGTCGTCCACCCGGCCGGCCAGGGCCTTGATGTTGGAGCCGGGTGCCAGCCCGTGGGCGTGGTGCACCCGGGCGGCCAGGTCCTCGCGCCGGCGGCCGGTGGCGGTCAGCACGTGCACCGCCGACTCCACCTCCGCGGTGCACTGGGACAGCCACCGCTGCTCCCCCGATGACAGCACCATGTGCTGTTCCCGGAGCTTGAACAGGAGGTGCTCGAGGGCGGCTTGTTCATCGGCGAGGACGGCCAGGAGATCGGCGGTCTGCGGGTCGGTCATGGTTGCTCCCGGGTCGTTCGGTTGCGGCGGCTATTGGATGACGAAGCTGGTGAAGTAGATGGCGCTGATCTGCTGGGCTGCGCCGTCGACGGTCCCGGCGATCTTCTGGCAGTCCTGGAGGATCTGCGCCTTGACGGCGTTGCGGGCGTTGGCCGGCAGGAGACCTGAGTAGGTCTGCTGGCCGAGGACGGTGATGGCGGCGTCGTCGAAGCGGGGGAGATCGGCACTGAGGGTCGATGCCGATGCCACGCTGGTCAGCTGCAGGGATATGGACGCCTGTACCAGGTGTCCGTCGGACAGGTTCACCGTGAGCTGGTCGAGCGGCAGGATCTTGCCCAGCGGGACGGGCTGGCCGGGCTTGTAGTGGGGGGCCAGCAGGATGCTCTTGGCCTCGTAGCCGCCGATCAGCAGGACCAGCACGGCGATGATGATGAACAGCTTCTTCTTCGACTTCTTCGGTGGGGAAGCCGGCTCTTCCTCGTCGGACTTGGAGGTCGATTTCAGTGACGCGGCGGTCTTGCTCATGGTTGGGCCTGTTGTGAGGAGAGGATGACGATGTCGATCCGGCGGTTGAGGGCCATGTTCTGGGGGGTCGTGTTGGGAGCCAGCGGGTGGGTGTCGCCGTATCCGGTGGCGGACAGGCGGTTGGGGCTGATGCCGTCGGTCTTCTCCAAGCGGAGCACCACGTTGACCGCCCGTACCGCCGACAGTTCTTCGTTGGAGCTGTAGATGCCGCCGGTCACCGGTTGGTTGTCGGTGTAGCCCTCTACGTTGATGCCGTAGGGATCGGTCCGGAGCACCGATGACACCGTGTCGACCACCCGGTCTCCGATGGGTCCGAGATCGGCGGACCCGGTGGCGAAGAACACCTTGTCGGCGAGGATCTGCACCACCAGCCCGCGGGTGGTCGTCTGCAGGCTGACGTACGCCTGCAGACCCTGCTTGGCCAGGGCGTTCTCGATCTGCTGCTGGAGCTTCTCCAGCTTGGAGAGGGGCACGGAGTTCGTCGGGCCCGAACCGGTGGGCGTCTGCCCTCCCGGCACCAGGGTTGTGGTGGTGGGGATGGCGCCCTTGAACAGAGGGGTCACGTGCTCCCCCGCCGTCTGGGTCAGGCTGGCGTTCTGGAGCAGGCCGTTGCTCTTGGGCAGTATGCCGGGCTTGGGATCGAAGCTCTCCTTGAGGCCGAGGGCCAGCGCCAGGAACTTCTTCTGGTTGATCGTGGAGATGGCGAACAGCACGATGAACAGGGCCAGCAGGAGGGTGATCATGTCGGCGTAGGTGAGCAGCCACCGCTCCTCGTTGGCGTGTGCCTCGTCGTGGCCGCCGCGATGGCGAGACCTCCTGCTCACGCCGCGTCCGCTTCGGCCTTGGCCCCCGGGGGAAGGTGGGCCTCCATGCGGGCCTTGATCATGCGGGGGCTGTTGCCGGCCTGTACCGCCAGCATGCCGTCGACGATCATCCGCTTGCGCTGGATCTCGATCTGCGAAGCCCGCTTCAGCTTGTTGGATATGGGCAGCCAGAAGACGTTGGCGGCCAGCACGCCCCACAGGGTGGCGGTGAACGCCGATCCGATGGCTGCGCCGAGCGTGGCGGGGTCGTTGAGGTTGCCGAGGACGTGGATCAGGCCGACCACGGTTCCGATGATCCCGAGGGTGGGGGAGAAGCCGCCCAGATCGGCGAAGAACTTGGCCCCCATCTTGTGGTGCTCCTCGAGGGCGGCGATCTCTCCCTCGAGGATGTCCTGCATCTCCTCGGGATCGGTGCCGTCCACGGCCAGCTGCACGCACTGGCGGAGGAAGGGGTCGGCGATGTCCTTCGAGGCCGACTCCAAGGCGAGGAGCCCGTCCTTGCGGGCGATGGCGGCGAAGTTGAAGATGTTCTCGATGTCCTCTCCGGCGTCGGGATCAGGAACCCCGAACGCCGATTTGATGACGTTCTTGATGTCCTTGAGGTCGCGCTTCATGAAGCCCGCCGCTCCGACGGCGAGGGTGCCACCGAAGACCAGCAGTAGCGGGGCGGGCTTGAACAGGACGGCCGGGCTGGAGCCGTCCAGCACCATGGCCACCATGATGGCGCCCAGGGCGCCGGCCACGGCCATGGGGGTCAACCGGTCGAGGGAGGGGGGCTTCATCAGCGGCCCTCCCTTGGTTCAACGTCACCCTCGGCCGGCGAGCTGTCGGCTGGCCCGTCGACCTGGAGGGAATCCGGATCCCCGCCGCGCAGGAGCCGCAGACGTTGGCCTTCCGAAGGAGCCGGCAGGTTGTGGGCCAGGTGCATTATCCGGGCTCTGACCTCGATGCTCCTGTCGATGATCTCGTCGAGGGACTCCTGGACCAGGTAGCGTGCTCCGTTGGTCAAAGTGATGACCGTGTCGGGGGTCTCCTCGATCTTCTCGATGAGATCGACATTGACGGCGATGCGCTTGCCGTTTCCGAAATGGGTCAGGGCGATCATCCGGGGTCCTCCTCCGGTGTCGACGCGATCGGCGCGTCGCGAAGCTTTTTTCGGCCTCAACCACTGGCTGCTTGAGGCGGGGCGCAGCGACGAAAGCACCGTGCGGTGGGGTAGCGACATGTACGGGGAGGGCTAGCTCTCGGTGGTCTTCTGCTCGGCGGCGGGCGGAGTCCGCGGTTCTTCCAGGCTGTTCTGCACCATCTGCAGCAGGTCGGATCGGCGCGACTGCTCGGCGTAGGTGTTGATCACCCAGCTGACGACACTGCCGAGGAACCAGCAGCCGATGAGAGCCAGCAGGAACCTCTCGGCGGCCGCGATGGCCGTGATTTCTCCTGATAGCAGGCCCGGAACCATGGGCAGGCACACGGCTGTAGCCGCGGCCAGCACGAACTCCGGGTGCCGGACCTTCATCAGCAGGCGCCCCTCCGGCCGGCGAAGTGCAGGCCGACGGTCCGGGTGTCGTCGGCGTCGTCTTCCTCCCGGCCGGGAGCCAGCCGGTCGAGGACGGTCGCCGCCCACCGCGTCGCTGTCGCGGGGGAGTCATCGATGCGGTCCACCGGGATCTCCAGCGACAGCACCCGGGCCGGCGAGACGGTGCAGTCGAGGTTGTCCACCACGACGCTGTCCACACCTCCGAGGCGCTCGGTCCAGTCGCTGACGTCCTCGTTCTTGTACATGGCGTCCACCACCCCGACCACCAGGCTGGGGCGCAGGGCATGGATGACATTGGCCGCCCAGCTCGTCCCCAGCGACCCGACCGGCACGTCGACGGCGACGACCCCCACCCGCCCACGCCGGTGACCGGGGGCGAGCTCGGCGGCGTCCTCGACGCTGCGCACGATGAGCTCCTCGCTGACCGGCCACGGCAGCCGACGCTCCGTGGCGTAGGCCACACCCGCCGGGTCCGACCCCACCTCGCCGGCGATGCGGCGGGCTTCGGCGGCGGCCCGGCGGCCCGAGCCGACCACCACGATCAGCGATCCGGGGCGGCGGGGCAGGCGCGGCGCCGGCTCGAGACAGTCGAAGACTTCGAGCAGGGCGCCTTCCAGGTCGGACTGGGCGGCCGCGTCCTCGATACGCTCCACCATCTCCGGGTCGAACCCGACCCGGTGGAGAGCCAGGCGGAGCGATGCCGCCTCGGCGCTCAGGCGGGGGAGGAGAAGCGGCTCCTCCACCTCCGGCTCCGGCTCGGTCGGGAAGTCCTCGGTCCCGGTCTGGGGCTCCTCGGCGTCGACCTGGAACTCCTCGACGGCGGGGTCGGTCCCGGTCTCCACCGGGGGAGCGTCCTGCTGCGGGAGAATGCCGGTCGTGGGCGCGTCGGCGACCGGTTCGGGTGTGGTGGCCCCGGAGAACAGGTCGGCTCCCACCTCGGCAGATCGGA
>JAKAXG010000177.1 GCA_021827225.1 Actinomycetes bacterium
CGGGTCCCTGAGCGGGGAGCTGGCTGCGTTCCGGGCCCGCAAGAGCACCTCGACCCGCGGCTCGCGCAACCGCAAGGTGTACGGCATCACCGAGCGGGGCGAGCGGCTGTTCGAGGAGCTGCTGGCAGCGGAGATCTCCTCGAGCGACGACGAGCGGATGTTCAACCTGAGGCTGGCCTTCGCCCGCTACCTCCCGCCCGACCTGCGGCTCGGGATGCTCGAGCGCCGGCGGGCCCACCTGGTGCAGCGGATGATCCAGCTCCGCTCCCGGGTCCTGGCCGCCAGGGACACCTACGCCCGCAGCCTGGTCGAGCACGACCAGGAGGCGGCACAGCACGATCTCACCTGGATCGAGAGGCTCATTGCCTCCGAGCGGGCCGGTCACCGGCCCGACGGGACCGCCCCGACCGGGGCCCCCTCCCGGTCCACGACCCAGCCGCCGGCCGCCGACAGCGGCGGGCCGAGCCGGGCGTACCAGGGTGACAGCCCCACCCTCTCGGCGCTGTTCCCCACCGGTTCATTCCATCCCGGTCCATCACAGGAGGACTACGACCAATGACCAAGAAGATCCGGGTCGCCATTGCCGGCGTGGGCAACTGCGCCAGCTCGCTGATCCAGGGCATCGAGTACTACCGCAACGCCGACCCGGCGGAGACGGTGCCCGGCCTCATGCACGTCACGCTCGGCGGCTACCACGTGTCGGACGTGGAGTTCGTGGCCGCCTTCGACGTTGACGCCGCCAAGGTCGGCCTCGACCTGGGCAAGGCCATCTTCTCCGGCCAGAACAACACCATCCGCTTCGCCTCCGTGGGCGACCTGGGCGTGACGGTGCAGCGGGGACCGACCCTCGACGGCCTCGGCAAGTACTACCGCCAGACCATCGAGGAGTCGCCGGCCGAAGCGGTCGACGTGGCCGCCGCCCTGAAGGCCGCCCAGGCCGACGTGCTGGTCTCCTACCTGCCGGTCGGCAGCGAGGAGGCTCAGAAGCACTACGCCCAGGCCTGCCTCGACGCCAAGGTCGCGTTCGTCAACGCCATCCCGGTGTTCATCGCCAGCGACCCGGAGTGGGCCCAGAAGTTCACCGACGCCGGGGTCGCCATCGTCGGCGACGACATCAAGAGCCAGGTCGGGGCCACCATCGTCCACCGCATCCTGGCCCGCCTGTTCGAGGATCGGGGCCTGGTGCTCGACCGCACCTACCAGCTGAACGTGGGCGGCAACATGGACTTCAAGAACATGCTCGAGCGGGAGCGGCTGGAGTCCAAGAAGATCTCCAAGACCCAGTCGGTCACCAGCCAGCTGGACAACGGCATCGACGCCGACGATGTCCACATCGGGCCTTCCGACCACGTGGCCTGGCTGGACGACCGGAAGTGGGCCTACATCCGGCTGGAGGGCCGCAACTTCGGCGACGTGCCGCTGAACGTCGAGCTCAAGCTGGAGGTGTGGGACTCGCCCAACTCCGCCGGCGTGATCATCGACGCCCTGCGCTGCGCCAAGATCGCCAAGGACCGGGGGATCGGTGGACCCCTACTCGGCCCGTCGGCCTACTTCATGAAGTCGCCGCCGGTGCAGTACCACGACGATGAGGCTCACCGCATGGTGGAGGACTTCGCCGCCGGAAAGTAGGCAGGTAATCAGGCAGGTATCTGACCGGTCACCGGCCGCCCCACCCCCCGGCAGTGCCGCGGGAGACAGGGCGGCCGGTGCCCGTTCCGGCCGCAGGTCCCCGCTCATCCGCGCTGCCAGGAGCCGGGGCGACCCGTAGCGCTCCCCGTTTAGGGCAGGATTGACGCCCGTGGCACTCGAGATCTCCACCGCGTGGGACCGGTTCTCCGGCGACTACCAGAGGAACGCCGGGCTCGGCACCGCGGCCGCCCATTACGGCCCCGACATCCCCGACGAGTCCGAGTTGCGCCTGCTCGGCGACCTCAAGGGGAGGCGGGTCCTCGAGTTGGGGTGCGGTGCGGCGCAGTGCTCCATCGCCTTCGCCAAGGCCGGGGCCACCGCCATCGGGGTGGACTTCTCGGCGGAGCAGCTCGCGCACGCCCGCCGGCTGTGCGCCGCCGAGGAGGTGAAGGTGGAGTTGCGCCTGGCCGACATGGCCGACCTGGCGTTCCTGCGGGCCGACTCCATCGACATGGCCTTCTCCTCCTACGCCTTCCAGTACGTCGAGGACCTGAACCGGGTGTTCCGCCAGGTCCACCGGGTGTTGAAGGTGGGGGCCCCGCTGGTCTTCAGCCTGCCCCACCCGGCGTGGTCCATGATCGACGCCGACGCCCGGCCGGTATCGGTCACCCGCTCGTACTTCGACCACCGCCCGGTGCACTACGACTGGGGCGGGGTGGAGTTCACCGCCTACCACCACGCCTTCGCCGACCTCTACATGGGGCTGGCCCGGGCCAGCTACAGGGTGGACCTGATCCTCGAGCCCGAGCCCATCCCGGGCGCCCCCCGCAGCTGGGCCTGGAGCGACTCCATGGACTGGGTGCCTCGCACCCTGATCGTCCGGGCCCGCAAGGAGGGGAGCTGATCCGGCCCGCCGGGGCCGGCCCGAAACGTCAGGGATCCCCCGCCTGCCGGGCCGCCCACCATTCGTCGAGCCGCCGGCCGGCCTCCTCCGGGCCGAGCGGCCCCTCCTCCAGGCGCAGCTCCAGCAGGTAGTTGAGCGCCTCGCCCACCTCCCGTCCCGGCTCCAGGCCGAGGCGGGCCATGACCGCCACCCCGTCCAGGTCGGGGCGGATGGCCTTCAGCTCCTCCTGCTCCTGTAGCACCCCGATGCGTGCCTCGAGCTCGTCCATCCGCCGGGAGAGGGCCCGGGCCTTGGCCGCGTTGCGGGTGGTGCAGTCGCAGCGGGTCAACTCGTTGAGCCGGTTGAGCAGCGGGCCGGCGTCGCGGACGTAGCGGCGCACCGCCGAGTCGGTCCAGCCCATCCGGTAGGTGTGGAACCGCAGGTGCAGCTCGACCAGCCGGGTGACCGTGTCGATGTCCTCGCTGGAGTAGCGCAGGGCCCGCATCCGGTCCCTGGTCATGCGGGCGCCGACCACCTCGTGGTGGTGGAACGACACGGCCCCCCTGGGGCCGAACGAGCGGGTCTTGGGCTTGCCGACGTCGTGGAACAGGGCGGCCAGGCGCAGCAGCCGGTCCGGCGTGTCGGGGTCGGAGCCCCAGGTGTTCTCGATCACCGCGATGGTGTGGGCGAGGACGTCCTTGTGGCGGTGGATGGGGTCCTGCTCCACCGCGAGTGCCGGCAGCTCCGGCAGGAACTCCTCGGCCAGGCCGGTGCGCACCAGGAACCACAGCCCCTCCCCCGGCCTGGGGACCACCATGAGCTTGTCCAGCTCGTCGCGGACCCGTTCGTCGGAGACGATGTCGAGGCGGGCCCGCATGACGGTGACGGCGTCTACCAGGGCCGGGTCGGGGGACATCCCGTAACCGGCGATGAACCGGGCGGCCCGCATCATCCGCAGCGGGTCGTCGCTGAAGGACTCCTCCGGTGACAGGGGTGTCCTCAGCCGGGCCGCCGCCAGGTCGGCCGCCCCGCCGAACGGGTCGATCAGCTGCAGGTCCGGCAGAGAGAGGGCCATGGCGTTGATTGTGAAGTCCCGCCTGGACAGGTCCGCCTCGACGGCGTCGGAGAAGACCACCTCCGGCTTGCGGCTGTCGGCGTGGTAGGCCTCGGCCCGGTGGGTGGTGATCTCCATGGTCCGCCCGCCGAGCTTCAGCCCGATGGTCCCGAACCGCTTGCCCTGGGTCCACACCGCGGAGGCCACGCCGGAGACCAGCCTCTCCGTCTCGTCGGGGTGGGCGTCGGTGGTGAAGTCCAGGTCGGCGTCGTCGCGCAGGCGGTCCAGGATGGCGTCGCGCACCACCCCCCCCACCAGGTACAGCCGGTGTCCGGCGGCGGCGAAGCGCTCGGCCAGGCCGCTCGTTTCGCTCATGAGGGGTCGCAGTCGGTCCGGTACCACGACGTTCCAGCCTACCGGGGAGGGCTCATCCCCGATCGGGCACAAGGACCGTGCTCGGGGCGTTCACGGCGGCCGCTCAGGTGGCGGGCAGTAGTCCCGCGGTCTGCAGCGCCACCCGGAAGTCGTGGGGGTTCGTGGCCGCCGCCATGGCCGCCCGCAGGGTGACCTCACCGCTTTTGAACAGGGCGAACAGGCTCTGATCGAAGGTCTGCATGCCGTGGTACTCGCCGTCGCCGATGAGCTCCTCGATGGTCTCCCCGCCGTTCGAGGAGGGGTCCATGATGCGATCCGCGATGCGGCCGGTGACCACCATGGCCTCGATGGCCGGCACCCGGCCCTCCCCCGAGGAGTGGGCCACCAGGCGCTGGCTGATCACCCCCTTGAGCACCCCGGCCAGGGTCAGGCGGATCTGCTGCTGCTGGAACGGCGGGAAGAAGTCCACGATGCGGTTGACCGTCTCGGTGGCGTTGGTGGTGTGCAGCGTCGAGAGCACCAGGTGGCCCGTCTCGGCGGCCATCAGGGCGGCCGAGACGGTCTCGACGTCGCGCATCTCGCCGATCAGGATGACGTCGGGATCCTGGCGCAGCACCCGCCGCATGGCCTGGGCGTAGTCCCGGGTGTCGGTGCCGATCTCGCGCTGGCAGACCACGGACCGCTTGTCGGGGTGGAGGATCTCGATGGGGTCCTCGATGGTGATGACGTTGGCCGAGCGGGTCTGGTTGATGTGGTCGATCATGGCCGCCAGGGTCGTGGTCTTGCCCGACCCGGTCGGCCCGGTGACCAGCACCATCCCCCGCAGCTCCTCGGCCAGCCGGGTGACGATCGGGGGCAGGCCCAGGTCCAGCACCGACATGGCGGCCGGCAGCACCCGGCGCAGGACCATGGCGGCGCCGCCCCGCTGGCGGAAGGCGTTGCCCCGGAATCGGCCTAGCCCGTCGATCGAGAGCGAGAAGTCCGCCTCACCTGTCCGGTGGAACTCCTCGATCCGATCGACGGGCATGATCACGCGCAGGCATTCCTCCACCTCCTGGCGCTCGACCGGAGGGAAGGGAGTGGGGCGCAGGTCGCCGTTGACCCGTACCCGGGGGGCGGAGTTGCCCTTGACGTGAAGATCTGAGCCGCCAACCTCTGTCACATGAGCCAGGATTGACTGCAAGTCGAGCACGTTTCCTCTATCGGGCCGTCCCTCCGGCAGGTTGAGATGGCGATATGGACAGATCAGGAAAAAGCCGCCGAGCGCTGCGCAGTGCCCCCGCCAGGGAGGAAAGGTAGCGTTGGTGTGTGGGCGCCCCCTCGGTCTCCGTGATCCGTCGGGGCCGTGAACGGGCCCGGGCCGTGCCGTGGCGCGGGAACGGGTCCGTGGCCCTCATCACCGTAACCCCCGAAGCCCCCTTCCTCTCCGCTGATTTCGTGCGCCACTGCCTTGACACCCTCGCTGACCAGGGATTTTCCCGCGTCCTCACGGGGGCCCTGTCGCCGCTCGAGCAGGCCGGTTTCCTGGCCGCCGGGTTCGGGGTGGAGCAGCATCTGCGGCTTCTCGGCATGGATCTGACCGGGCCGCTGCCACCCCTCCCCCGTCGTCCCCGCCTGGCCCGGGTGCCGGCCCGCCGCCGGGCGCAGGTCCTGGCCGTCGACCGGGCCGCCTTCCCGGAGTTCTGGCGTTTCGACGAGCTGGCGCTGGCCGACGCCCTGGAGGCCACGCCCGACGTCCGGTTCCGCATGGCTGCCCCCCGGGGCGGACCGGTCAGCGGTTACGCCATATGCGGGCGGTCCGGCCGGCGCGGTTACGTCCAGCGGCTGGCCGTCCACCCCGACGCCCAGGGGCGGGGCACGGGCCGGCGCCTGCTGCTCGACGGGGTCCACTGGATGGCCGCCCAGGGCGCCACCCGGGCGCTGGTCAACACCCAGACCGACAACCAGGCCGCGCTCCGCCTCTACAACGCCGTCGGCTTCAGTGACGAGCCGGTCGGGCTGTCCGTGCTGTCGACCGGGCTGGCGTGAGACGCCGCGGTGAAAACGGACCGCGGCCGGCAGGGATCGGCCGCTCGGCCGCGGACCTCGTTGATGTTCATGCTCATTCGGTGCCTCACCGACGCCGGCATCCACGACACCATCTGAAGCGAGGGGCCACCACGCTGGCGGCGGCGGTGCTGGCCGTCATGGCCGCCCTGTTCGCCTCGCCCCGCCCGGCCGCCGCCGCCGGCCCCGCTCCGCTGCCGAGCGGCGCCTTCGGGGTGCAGCTGCTGTCGCAGACACCGTGGGTGCAGTCCTCCGGCCAGTTCGGGATGAGGGTGGCGGTCAACGCCGTGTCCCCCACCACCGACCGCCTGCAGGTCCGGTACTTCCCCCAGCTGATCACCCGCACGAACTTCGACCTGGCGGCCGACGGCCAGATCCGCAGCTATCCCTTCTACACGGCCAGCGCCCAGCTGTCCAAGCTGCCGGCCGACCCCGCCGGTGGCATCGACGTCGAGATCCCGGTGGGCACCGCCGCCGCGCCCGGCTCCCCCTTCGCCGAGTTCCCGGTCAGCCACACCGGGGTGTTCCCCATCCAGGTTGCCGTCACCGACTCGGCCGGCCGGCCCGAGGGCGATCCCCTCACCACGTTCCTGGTGTACTCGTCGGGTCCGGAGACCCCCCTGTCGGTGTCGGTGGTGGTCCCGGTGGCCTCCCAGCCGGCCGTCAGCTCCTCCGGGCGGATCCGTCCCCCCGGTCCCACCGAGGCCACCCGGCTCAGCCGTCTGACGTCGGTGCTGAGCGGTGACAGCTCCGTGCACGCCAGCGTCCTCACCAGTCCCCTGACCGTCACGTCGGTGCAGGCCGGCGCGGCGGCCGGATCGGTCACCGACCGCTCCACGCTGGCCGGCCTGGCCGGCCTCCCACACGGCGGCCTGATGCAGGTCCTGCCGTCCACCTACGGCCAGGTCGCCCCGGGGGACCTGGTGGATGCCGGCCTGGCCGGCGAGGCGGAGCAGCAGGTGGCCGCCGGGTCGGCGACCCTGCAGTCGGTGTACGGGCAGGCACCCGGGTCGGGGACGTGGGTCGTCAACGGACCGCTCGACTCGAGCACCCTCGCCTTCCTCCTCGACCACCACGCCACCTCGGTGATTGTCCCCAACTCGGATCTGAGCTCCTACAACAGCAACTTCACCTTCGCCTCCGACACCTGGCTGCAGTACGGCTTCAGCCGGATCAGGGTCATGGCCGCCGACCCGCAGCTGAGCTCCGACTTCACCGTGGACGAGCCGCCGGTGCTGGCCGCCAACCAGATGCTCGCCGAGATGGCCATGATCCAGACCGAGCAGCCGGGCCGCAGCCGAGCCGTGGTGGCCATGCCGCCGCCCGGCTGGACCGCGTCGCCGGATTTCATCGCCACCCTGCTGGCCGGGCTCAACGGCAACCCCCTGCTGCGGCCGGTGACGGCGTCGGGGCTGTTCTCCGCCCTGCCCGAACCGGAGGTGACCCGTTACCTGGCCGACCCGTCGCCGGCGCCCACCCGGGCGGCGGACTTCCTGACGGCCAACGCCGGGCGGATCCAGGCGGCCCGCCGGTACGTGACCGGGCTCTCCTCGGTCCTCCCCAACCAGGCGACGGTCACCACCCTCGGCAACCAGCTCCTCGCCGCCGAGTCCGAGACCCTCGGTGCCAGCGCCAGGGCGGCCCTTCTCGGGTCGATCGAGGCGGAGAAGGCCGCCCTGGACCGCAAGATCAGCCTGCCCGGCTCCACGTCCATCACCCTGACCGCCACCAAGGCCCAGCTGCCCATCACCATCCTGTCGTCGATGCCGTCCCGGGCCCGGGTGCAGCTGGTGTTGATCAGCCAGCGGCTGATCTTCCAGCCGGCCTCCACCCCCGACGGGAGCTGCACGGTCCCGATAGAGACCCGCGAGGTCTGCACTTTTTCCCTGACCGCCCAGAACACCACCCTGAAGGTCCCGGTACAGACCCGGACCTCCGGCGTCTTCCCCCTCGAAGTGGACCTCTACTCCCCCAACGGGATGC
>JAKAXG010000178.1 GCA_021827225.1 Actinomycetes bacterium
AACCTGCCCCAGGCGTTCGTACACGCCGTAATGGTGGAGTCGGCGGCCCGGCTGGCCCGATCCTGAGCCCGGCCGTGTCCGGGCCCGATCCGGTGACGCCGTGGCGGTGATCATCGGCACGTCCGGGTGGCAGTACCGGGACTGGCGGGGCCTGCTCTACCCCCCGTCCCTGCCCCAGCGCGCCTGGCTGGGCTTCTACTGCGAGCGCTTCGACACCGTCGAGCTGAACAACTCCTTCTACCGCCTGCCGCCGGCCGAGACGTTCGGCCACTGGCGGGAGGCGACCCCGCCGGGATTCGTCCTGGCGGTCAAGGCCAGCCGCTACCTCACCCACATCAAGCGGCTCAAGGACCCGGCCGAGCCGGTGCAGCGGCTGATGTCGAGAGCGGTCGAGCTCGGCGACCGCCTGGGACCGGTGCTGCTGCAGCTGCCCCCGAACCTGGCCGCCGATGCCGACGCCCTCGACCAGACGCTGCGCCAGTTCCCGGCCGGCACCCGGGTGGCGGTGGAGGTCCGCCACCCCAGCTGGTGCACCGACGAGATCCGGGGGTTGCTGGAGCGCAGGGGGGCGGCGTGGTGCATGGCCGATGGCGGGCCGGTGCCCCTGCCCTACTGGCGGACCGCCGAGTGGTCCTACGTCCGCTTCCACCGGGGCGGGGGGTCGCCCCCGTCGTGCTACACCAGATCCCCGCTGGAGACCTGGGCCCGCCGGCTGGCGACCATGTTCGACACCGCCGACGACGTCTACTGCTACTTCAACAACGACCCCAACGGCTGCGCCGTCCGCGACGCCCGCCGGTTCGCCTCCGCGGTGGCCCGGGCCGGCCTGCAGCCCACCCGGGTCCCCGGCCCGAGGGAGACCCCGGTCCGCTCACCCGAGGCCTGAGGCCTCTCAGGAGGCCAGCTCCACCTCCGCCCGGGCGATCATCGACTGGATGGCCTGGGCGGCGCCGTCCAGGCGGAACCGGCCGCCCCGCCCGGCGACGTAGTGGCCGAGCCCGACGATGAGACGGGCCCCCACCTGGTCCATGCCGTCCACGCCCTCCAGGTCGAGCACCACCTCGTCACAGGCCTGGGCGCCCAGCAGGTCGACGTGGGTGTCGAGCAGCCGGACGGTGTCGGCGCACAGCCGCCCCCGCAGGCGGAGGGTGCAGCTGTCCTGGGCCTGGTCGGTCCAGATCGCCAGCCCGGGACTGCCCGCCCCGGCCGGCAGCGACCGGCGCCACGTGAATCCCGGCTCTTGCGACATCGAACTGCCGGAACTCGGTCTGGTTACCGTCATAGGAAACCTCTTCCGTCAACAGCCCCGCGGATCTACCCGACGGATACTCAAGTCAAACTGCGGCCTCTGCGGGTAGGGCTTACACCGTCGAAGAACCGATCGCACAGAGATAGGAGTGGCCGGACGTGTCAGACGCCGACAATCAGATGGGCGGAAGCGGTGGAGAGACGGGCCGCCAGCCGGGCGGGGAGCCCCGCTCGCCGGCATCGCAGGAGGCCCGGGACCGGGCCGAGGGCGAGGGCCGCCGGTCCGACGACGACGCCGTCAACGAGGAGTCCGAGGAGTCGTTCCCGGCCAGCGACCCGCCCGCCAACTACTGAGGCGGCGGCCACGCCGGTGTCGACCACCGCTTTGTCGACATAACGTGGCCGCCCATGACCGCGGATCCCTACGCAGCCTTCCCCGGCCTGTCGTTCGACCGGCCGGAGGACGGCGTGCTGCGCATCACCTTGAACGCTCCCGGCCTCAACGCCGTCACCCCGGCCGTCCACCGGGAGCTGGCCGACGTGTGGCTGGCCGTCGACCGCGACCCCGAGACCAGGGTGGCGCTGCTCACCGGGGCCGGCCGGGCGTTCTCCGCCGGCGGGTCCTTCGAGCTGCTGGACCAGATGATCGGTGACTACGCCACCAGGACCAAGATCCTCCGCGAGGCCCGGGACCTGGTGTTCAACGTCATCAACTGCTCGAAGCCGCTGGTCTCGGCCATCCACGGGCCGGCGGTGGGCGCCGGCCTGGTGGCCGCCCTGCTGGCCGACGTGTCGGTGGCCGCCCGCACCGCCCGCATCATCGACGGCCACACCAGGCTGGGGGTGACCGCCGGGGACCACGCCGCCATCTGCTGGCCCCTGCTGTGCGGCATGGCCAAGGCCAAGTACTACCTGCTCACCTGCGAGACGCTCACCGGCGAGGAGGCCGAGCGCATCGGCCTGGTGTCACTCTGCGTGGACGACGACCAGGTCCAGGACCGGGCGCTGGCGGTGGCGGCCAGCCTGGCCGCCGGCGCCCAGTCGGCCATCCGCTGGACCAAGCACACGCTGAACCACTGGTACCGGGCCCAGGCGGCCGTGCTCGACGCCAGCCTGGCCTACGAGTTCTACGGCTTCGGCGGACCCGACGCCGCCGAGGGGCTGGCCAGCCACCGGGAGAAGCGCCCGCCCCGCTTCACCGGACCGACCAGCGAATAGGTCCGTTAGCTACCGAAATTTGGCGAATACTTTACGCGTACGCGCCGCCGGTCGGGCATGTGTATCTACGAGACTGGAGGCACATGCCGCGACACTCGCGTCCAGGCGGGCGCTCATGGAAAAGGATCCTTCTGGTCCCGACCGCCCTGGTGGGCGTCATCGCCCTGCTGGCGGTGGTCTCGCTGATCGGAGCGCTGCGCACCCCGGGCAACCAGAGCCTCTCGGCCAAGTGGGCGGACTGGCTGCGATCCCATCACGCCGCTCCCCTGGCCAGCGCCATGGAGCAGTTCTATTACTCGCACAACGCCCCGGCCAAGGGCGGCCGGCCCAAGGGTCTCAACGCCGTGCCCGGCGGGGGCCGTACCCCCGGATCCCGGCCCGCCGGCCAGAACGGGCTCACGTCCATCAGCCACCTGCCGGCCCCCAGCCCGGTGCCGCTGGTCGTCTCGCCCGCCCTCCCCGGGGAGGGCCAGTGGCAGCCGACCGGGGTGACCGTCGACGGCATCCCGGCCATGTACGAGGCCCAGTTCCGGGCCGATCAGATCTACACCAGCCAGATCACCAGCGCGGTGTGGATGGACCCCACCCTGTTGAAGCTGTCGCTCATCCCCGGCGCCCAGGAGCCGGGCGGCACCTGGCCGCAGACGCCCTACATCAACTCCACCCAGCTGCCGAACGCGGTGGCGGCGTTCAACGGCGGGTTCCGGATGCAGGACGCCCACGGCGGCTTCTACCTGGACGGCATCCAGCGGGTCCCGCTGCAGCCGGGCGCCGCCTCGATGGTCATCTACTCCAACGGCCGCATCAACATCGGCACCTGGGGCAGCGAGGTCACCATGACCCCCCAGGTGGTCGCCGTCCTGCAGAACCTGGTGCCCCTGGTCGACCACGGCCAGGCCGCCCCTGACGCCACTTACAGTGACACCAGGATCTGGGGTGCCACCCTCGGTGCCAACACCGTGGTGGCCCGGTCCGGTATCGGCGTCACCGCCGACGGCGCCCTGGTGTACGTCGCCGGGCCGGCGTTGACGGCCAAGAGCCTGGCCGAGTCACTGCAGCGGGTGGGGGCGGTGCGGGCCATGTCGCTCGACATCAACCCGGAGTGGGTCACGTTCAACTTCTTCGAACACAGCCCCACCAACCCCTCGGCGGTGACCGGCGTGAAGCTCTACCCCCAGATGCAGCGGCCGGCGGACCGCTATCTGGGGCCCACCCGCGAGTCCCGGGATTTCTTCCTGGTGTCGCTGCCGCCCACCGGGGGCTCCGCGCCCTCGTCCGGGGCGGTCTCCCCCTCCGGTGCCGTCTCCCCGGCCGGCGCCGTCACTTCCCCTGGAGCCTGATCCCCCCTTGCAACTGATCCGCCCCGCCGCGGTGGTCGTCGCCACCGGGCTGGCCCTTACCGCCTGTTCGGCTGGTGGCACCGCCGCCCGCTCGTCCGCCAGGTCGGTGACGGCCAAGCCCATAGCCGCCACCCAGCCCACCGCCACCGACCCCGCCACCACCCACCCGCCGGCCACCACCGCCGCCCCGGCGACCACCCGGCCCACCACGCCGGCGACCGCCGCCCCGCCCACCACCGCGGTGCCCGGCGGGTGGAGGGTCGTGGCCAGCGGCCCCCAGGGCCCGGCGATCGAGCAGCGGACGGTGTACGTCCCCGGCGGCGACACCGTGGTCCTCCTGCGCTTCCTCGCCGGGCGCACCCTGTTCCGCCTGCACGTCGGCAGCACCGATCCGCCGGGCGCCACCGCATCCGTCCCCGCCTCCGCCGGCCCGGCCGTCACCGCCGCCGAGCGCCCCCTGCTCCTCGGCGCCTTCAACGGCGGGTTCAAGACCGACACCTACTCCGGGGGGGTGGAAGCCGCCGGCGTCACCCTCGTCCCCCTGAGGGTGGGCGAGGCCAGCCTGGTCATCGACAGCAACGGGCAGGCCCGGGTGGCGGTCTGGGGATCGGGGACGCCCCGGCCCGGGGAGTCGGTGGCCAGCGTCCGCCAGAACCTCCCGCCGCTGATCAGCGGCGGTCAGCCCAGCAGCGCCGTCAACGTCATCTCCGCCTGGGGCGCCACCCTGCACGGTTACAGCCACGTGGCGAGAAGCGCGCTGGGAACCGACGCCGCGGGTAACCTCGTGTACGCGGCGAGCAGTTCTGCTGTGCCCGTTGACCTATCGACCGCTCTCCTCGACGCTGGATGTGTCACCGCGATGGAGCTGGACATCAACCCGTACTGGGTGCAGGCGGATGTGGCCGCCACCCCGGGCGCCCCGCTGACGGCCGTCGTTCCCGGCCAGAACCAGCCGGCGTCGCGGTACCTGTACGGGTGGACCCGCGACTTCGTCACGGTGCTGGCCGCCCCCTGAGGTCCCGACCGTGCGACCCACCGTGAAGCGGCCCCCCCGGGTCGGCGACGCCGCCCCCGCTGCGCCCCTGACCCCGCCGGCCCGCCGGGGGGGTGTGGCCGCCGGCGTGGTGCGCACCATGCGGGTGAAGCAGTGGACCAAGAACGTCCTGGTCTTCGCCGCCCCCGGCGCCGCCGGGGTGCTCACCGAGGGCAGCCCGCTGCTGCACACCCTGGCCGCGTTCGGCCTGTTCTGCGCGGTGTCAGCCGGCACCTACTTCCTCAACGACGGCCTGGACGCCCCCGCCGACCGCCAGCATCCGCTGAAGCGGAACCGGCCGGTCGCCGCCGGGGTCATCAGCGTGCCGGTGGCTCTGGCCGTGGCGGTGGTGCTGATGGCCGGCGGGGTCGCCGCAGGGACGCTGCTGCGGCCCCAGCTGGGGCTGGTGCTGGGCATCTACGTCGCCCTGCAGGTGGCCTACAGCAGCTACCTAAAGCACATGCCCATCTACGACCTGACCTGCGTGGCCGGCGGCTTCCTGCTGCGGGCCATCGCCGGCGCGGTGGCCGTACCGGTGGCCGTGTCAGAGTGGTTCCTCATCGTGACCACCTTCGGGAGCCTTCTGATGGTGACCGGCAAGCGGCTGGCCGAGCACGCCGAGCTGGGGGAGGGGAGAGGGGTCCACCGGGCCACCCTGGACGCCTACTCCACCACCTACCTGCGCATCGTTGTGGCCCTCTCGGCCACCGGGGCGGTGGTCGGCTACAGCCTGTGGGCGTTCGGGCTGCGGGCGGCGGCCATCCACCACCAGGACGGCATCTTTTTCCAACTCTCCATCATCCCGGTGCTGCTCGCCCTTCTGCACTACACCTTCCTCATAGACAGCGGGAAGGGGGCCCGGCCCGAGGAGCTGGTCCTGCACGACCGGCAGCTGCAGCTGCTCGGCGTGGTCTGGGCGGTACTGTTCGCCATCGGTGTCTACGGCTAGAGAGCTCCTGAGCGGCTGGGGCCGGACCTCTCCCAGCTCCGCCCGGGTGAGCGCACCCCGGCGGGTCGACGAGGTGGAGGGCGTCCTGGCCGCCGCCGGCCGGAGAGGAATCATCGGCCGGGGCCTGGGCCGCAGCTACGGCGACGCCGCCCAGAACGCCGGAGGGGACGTGGCCGTCATGACCGGCCTGGACCGTATCCTCGACGTGGACATCGAGGCGGCCACGGTGACGGTGGAGGCCGGCGTCAGCCTCGACCGGCTGATGCGCACCCTGGTGCCGATGGGCCTGTGGCCGGCGGTGACCCCGGGCACCCGCCAGGTAACGGTGGGCGGCGCCATCGGCTCCGACGTGCACGGCAAGAACCACCACCGCGACGGGACCTTCGGCAGCCACGTGCGCTCCATGGACCTGCTGTCGCCCGGGCGGGGCCCGCTCACCCTCACTCCCGACGCCACCCCCGAGGAGTTCTGGGCGACCACCGGCGGCATGGGGCTCACCGGCCTGATCCGCCGGGCGACCGTCGACGTCGTGCCGGTCGAGACCGCCCACATCCGGGTGGACAGCGAGCGCACCCCGGACCTCGACACCACCATGAGCCTCATGGCCGAACGGGACCAGCGCTACCGCTACTCGGTGGCCTGGATCGACTGCCTGGCCCGGGGGGCGTCGCTCGGGCGGTCCATCATCGAGTGGGGCGAGCACGCCCGCCGCGACGACCTGCCCCCCTCGCAGCGCACGGCCGACCGGGCCCTGCGCTTCAACCCGCTCGACTCGCTGCCGGCCCCGCCGTGGGCGCCGTCCGGGCTTCTGAACCGCTGGACCGTGGCCGCCTTCAACGAGCTGTGGTACCGCAAGGCACCCCGGCGGGCCGAGGGCCACGTGGTCCCGTTGTCCGCCTTCTTCCATCCCCTGGACCTGGTGTCGGGGTGGAACCGCATCTACGGCAACCGGGGTTTCCTGCAGTACCAGTTCGTGCTGCCCGACGGGGAGGAGGCCACCCTGCGGCGGATCATCGAGGACCTGGTGGCCCACCGCTGCGCCTCGTTCCTGGCCGTGCTGAAGCGGTTCGGGGCGGCCGACCCCGGCCCGTTGTCGTTCCCCCGGCCGGGCTGGACGCTCGCCCTGGACCTGCCGGTCAGCTTCGGGGAGCTGGGCGGCCTGCTCGACCGCATGGACGAGCTGGTGGTGGCCGCCGGCGGGCGGGTGTATCTGGCCAAGGACTCGAGGTTGAGGCCGGAGCTGCTCGAAGCCATGTACCCGGAGCTTCCCCGCTGGAGGGAAGTGAGAGAGAGATTGGATCCCGACCGCCGTATGCGTTCCGACCTGTTGCGCCGCCTGCCCGCCCTGACCGCCGGCACCTCCGCCCCCGCTTCCGCCTCCGCCTCCGGGGGGGCCCGGTGAGGGACGCCCTCGGCGATGTGCAGTCCGTGCTGGTGCTGGGCGGCACGTCGGAGATCGGCCTGGCCATAGCCGAGCAGCTGGCCCGTCCCCGGGCCGCCACCGTGGTGCTGGCCGGCCGGGACCCCTCCGGCCTGGAGGCCGCCGCCGAATCGCTGCGCCGGGCCGGGGCCGGCCGGGTGGAGACCGTCGCCTTCGACGCCGCTGCCACCGACACCCACGGCGCCGTCGTCGAGGAGGCGGCCCGCCGGGCGGGCGGCGACCTCGACGTGGTGGTCCTGGCCTTCGGGCTGCTCGGCGACCAGGAGCAGGACGAGGCCGGCGGCGACGGCGCCGTCCGGGTGGCCACCACCAACTACGTGGGGTCCGTTTCCGCCGGCCTGGCCGCCGCCCGCCGGCTGAAGGAGCAGGGCCACGGCGCCCTGGTGGCCCTGTCCTCGGTCGCCGGGGAGCGGGTCCGGCGGGCCAACTTCATCTACGGCTCCTCCAAGGCGGGCATGGACGGTTTCTTCCAGGGCCTGGCCGACTCGCTGGCCGGCAGCGGGGTGCGGGTGCTGATCGTCCGCCCCGGTTTCGTGCGCACCCGCATGACCGAGGGGATGAAGGCGGCGCCGCTCGCCACCACCGCCGTCGACGTGGCCACCGCCACCGTCGAGGGTCTGCGTGCCGGCCGGGCCGTGGTGTGGGTGCCGGCCCCCCTGCGGCTGGTGTTCATGGTGTTCCGGCACCTGCCCCGCCCGCTGTGGCGGCGCGTGCCCGCCTGAGCCGGCGCC
>JAKAXG010000179.1 GCA_021827225.1 Actinomycetes bacterium
GGCGCGCGACGAGGAGTTCAGGAAGGTCGCTGAGGACCTGCGGGCGCTCGGCCGCTCACTGGCCCGGGATTTCTGGCAGGCCGCCGACCAGGCCAGGCGGTCCGGGCGGCCGCCGTCCCACGTCATCCGCCACGGCCTGCGCCAGATGGCCGGCGAGGCCCGCCGGGGACTGCTCGGTGACCACTGGAGAGGGTGGAACGGCCACCCGGGGTGGGGGCCGCCCGGCCGCCGCCCCCCGGGCCGCCCCGGCTCCTGGCGGGGATGGGGACCACCCGCCAGCGTCGCACCGCCGAGCCGCCCCCGCCGCGCTGAACGCCCGGCCCGTCCCCCGGTCCGGCGCCGCTGGGACGCCAGCACCCTGCTCGGCATCCTGGTCGTGCTTTTCGGGACGGCCTGGCTGCTCGGCGCCCTGCACGCCGTTCGGGTGCCGCTCGAAGGGGTCGTGGCCGCCGGCCTGATGCTGCTCGGGGCGGCGGTGATCATCACCGCCCGCACCGACTGGAGCCTCAGCCGGCGCTCATGGCCCCTGTGGGTGGGGGCCGGTCTGATAGTGGTGCTGGTCGCCTCATCGAGCACCCTGGGCATCGCCGGCACCCTCGAGCACGTGCAGTTCGGCACCATGGACCGCACGGCCTCCTCCGGCCAGACCATCCACGGTGGGTTCGGCCAGCTCACCGTCAACGCCCGGGGTCTCGAGCCCGGCGCCACGCTGAAAGTCGTGAGCGCGGGCGGCGAGACCGCCATCGAGACTCCACCCGGGATCCCGGTGGACGTGCACGCCCGGGTCCTGGCCGGCCGGATCTGCGTAGACGGGTCTCCCCGGGCCCAGGGCCTGGAAGCCTCCGTCAACTCCCTGTTCGGTTCCGGACCGACCCGGCCCGTTACCCTGACCGTCCGCCAGATGGCAGGGACCGTGATCATCGACGGTGGCGGATGCAGCCGGCCGTGAGCCCGCCTGTGGCCACCTACCAGTACCGGACGTCGAGGGTGGCGCTCGGCACCTTTTTCCTGCTGATCGGCGCGGCGTTCCTTCTCGACAGCGCCGGCGTGTTCCGGGTGACGGCGGCTCTGTTCTGGCCGCTGCTGGTGATATCCCTGGGAGTGGGGCTGCTGATCCACCGGGCCCGCCGGCTGCTGGTCGAGGAGGATCGCAGCGCCCAGCTGGCCGTCGCCGAGGAGCGGGTCCGTATCGCCAGGGAACTGCACGACATCGTGGCCCACGGGGTGTCCCTGATGACCATCCAGATAGCGGCAGCCAGGCGGGTGGCGGGCCGGAACCCCGGCTCGGCCGCCGAGTCGCTCGAGGCAGCCGAGGAGACGGGCCGCCAGACCCTCAGCGAGCTGGAGGGGATGCTCGCCGTCCTGCGGGGCGCCGACGCCTCCATCGGTGCCGCCGCCGGCAACACCTCCGCTCCCGGGACCAGACCGGGCGCCGGTCCGTTCTCCCGCTCGCCGCTGCCCCGCATCGCCGATCTGGAGGCCCTGGTGGAAGCGGTCCGCCAGACCGGCAGGCCGGTCCGCTACCAGGTGCTCGGCGAGGCCCCGGCCGTCCCGGCCAGCGTCGAGATGACCGTCTTCCGGGTGGTGCAGGAGGCGCTGACCAACGCCGTGCGCTACGCCGGCGACTCCCCCATCGACATCCAGGTCATCTTCTCCCCCACCGCCATCACCGTCTTCGTCGACGACGACGGCCCGGGTGGCTCCGGGCCGACCCGCCCGGCCGGCTCGGGGCACGGGCTGGTCGGCATGCAGGAGCGCCTGGCGGCGGTGGGCGGCACCCTCGAAGCGGGGCCCCGCCGGCCCGGGCCGGGATGGCGGGTCTACGCCACCATCCCGGTGATCCTGCTCGACGTGGCCTGACCGCCTCGCCGCCCGCGCCCTCAGTGAGCGGCCGGCGCGGCGCAGCGGCCACACTGTTCGGGTGATCCGCCTGCTGATCGCCGACGACGAGACCATGGTCCGGCGGGGCCTGCGGCTGGTGCTCGAAGCCGAGGACGACCTGGAGGTCGTGGGTGAGGCGGCCGACGGGATCGAAGCGGTCGAGGAGGCCAGCCGGCTGCGCCCCGACGTGGTGCTGATGGACGTGCGGATGCCCCGCATGGACGGGGTCGAGGCGTGCCGGCTCCTGACCGCCGACAGCCCCACCAAGGTGGTGATCCTCACCACATTCGACCTCGACGAGCATCTCTTCGCCGCGGTGCGAGCGGGTGCCAGCGGGTTCCTGCTCAAGGCGTCCCGGCCAGAGGACCTGGTGTCGGCCATCCGGGCCGCCCATGCAGGCAACGCCCTCGTCGAGCCCCGCATGACCAAGCGCCTGCTGGAGGAGTTCGCCCGGTCCCCCGGCCAGCACTCCGCCCCCGGGGCCGTCCCGGAGCGTTTCGCCGAATTGACCGACCGCGAGATAGACGTGCTGCGCGAGGTGGTCCGGGGGGCCAGCAACGCCGAGATAGGCGAGCGGCTGTACATCAGCGAGACCACCGTGAAGACCCATGTGAACCACATCCTGTCCAAGCTCGGGGTGCGGGACCGGATCCAGGCCGTGGTGCTCGCCTACGACGAGGGGCTGGTAGAGCCGGGCCGGGGACCGGCGGCCTGAGCGACCGGGGTGAGGGCCCCGGTTTCCGGGACGGGAAGGGCGGGGGGCGCGGCGCGGATCCCCCTCGGGGAGGATGGCGAAATCCGCCGCGCGGACGATGCCGGCCGAAGCATGGCGCCTTACCGTGGGACCGGCAAGGAGGAACCATGTACAACTTCCCGTACGAGCCCCCCGCCGGCTCCGCACACCCTCCCGGGGCAGCTCCGCAGAGCGGTCCTCAACGCCCCAGCCTGCTCCGAATGGTGGTGGCCGCGGTGCTCATCGGCATGGTGGCGTCGTTCATGTTCGGCTCCGCCCTCTGGGCGGTGGGCCTCGTGTTCCATCTGATCGGCTTCGTGATCCGGCTGGCCATTCTGGCCGCGATAGCCGGTTTCATCTGGCGCCGGGTGGTGCACCGCCACACCGGCCGCGGCCGGATATGACCCTTGACACGTCCGGTCGTGCGGGTCTTCAATTGGAGGCGATCGACGGAGACGTCGGGGTTCCCCGACTGGCACGGAAAGGAGGGCACTGTGGCAACACGGAGCTCGTCCGAGGAGGACGGTCCGCCCCGCTGGTGAGGGGCCCCGCCCGCCAGGAGAGGGTTGGGCCCTGACCGAGATCGTCGTGGTGGCGGCGCAGATGGCCGGCCCTATGGCCGGGTCGCGTTGCGGCGTGATCCGGGACGAGGCGGTCCCACTGAGAACAGCGTTTCAGACACCTACGGCGATCGGTCCGGCCGGCACAGGAGAGGTTCCCGACGGGGCTTTCCTGTGCCGGCTGGCGCGTCTGGGGGCCGGCGCCGTCTGGCGCACGGTGGCCGCATGGCCGGTAGCGCCGCCGGCATGAGAAGCTGGGATGTGTGAGTGAGCTGCCCGATCCGTGGGACACACCCGATGGGCGCTCGTCGGAGGTCGGCCTGGCTCCCCGGTCGGCGTCGCTGGACCGGCGGAGGCCGCGGGGTCTGGAGCTCACCCCCGAGGAGAAGATCGCCCGCCGGCGCAACCGGAGATGGATGCTGTTCGTGGCCGTGCCGTCCATCGCGGTCCTGCTGGTGGCGCTCCTCGTTTCGGGCCAGTCGGCCAAGCAGCAACCCAGCGGCCCGTCCATCACCGCCCCCACCGGCTACCAGGTCCACAAGGACGGCTACTTCTCCTACGTGGTCCCGACGCAGTGGTCCACCAACGGGGAGTTCACCGACAGCACCGGCGATGTCGACACCTCCGGCCTGAGCGGCTGGGCCGCCGAGCACATCGGGTACCGGACCAGGCCGCCGGTGATCGGAGAACCCCGGCCGGCCTCGCTCGAGGCGTTCGGCATGCCCCAGCCCGAGCCCTACCAGTTGACCGGCGGCCACCCGGTCGCCGTCCCAGGGGCGGCGGTGGCCTTCTCCTACACCATGACCCGGCGGGGTTTCGAAGCGACCGTCATCGACGCCTGGACGAGCAGGTACGACGTGGAGATCTGGCTGGTGGTGCACGCTCCCAGCGCCGTCACCTCGCAGATCATCCGGTCCCTGACGGCCTGATCAGGCCGGGCCGGCGGTGAGGGCCCGGGTGGCCCGGACCCTGCCCGGTCAGTCGGAGCCGCGCAGGCGGGGCCACTCGATCCGGCACCACGACACCCGGTGACAGGACGGGCAGCGCATGAGGCGGGGCCAGGGCCGGGTCGGCAGCCAGAGCGACGGGACCAGCGACAGTCCGAGGCCCACCAGCGACATCGGCGTGCGGTTGAGACACGTGCGGCACTCGACCACCACGGTGGTGATCCCGGCACGGATCTCCTCGCCGTCCGCACCCGCCCCGGCGGTCCGGGTAGGGCCCGTGGCGGCTCGAGGCCCAACGCCGGAGAAAAGGGCCCTCCGGCCACTGGGTTCCTCGGATGGGCCACCACCGCCAGGGCCGGGCGGAGCCGGCGGGCGGTCCACGACGTCGTCGTCGCCCCGGCCGCCACCGTCGCCGGTAGCCAGCCCGGGGTCGTAGGGTCCGGAGAACAGAGCCCGCCGACCCGGCCTGGACCCCGGAGACGGCGGGTCGCCGCTCTGGCCGGTCACCGGGCCCGGCTCCGGCGGGCCGGAGCCTTGGAATCGATGAGCCCGGCCAGCGCCCGGTAGGCCTCGGCGCTCGGAGATCGCGGCGCGTGGGTCAGGACCGAGCATCCCCGCCCCGGCGCCTCCGCCACCCGCACCGACTTCGGCACCGCCGGCTCCAGCACGGTCAGGCCGTAGTTGGTCCCGACCGCGGCGAGGGTCTCCTGGGCCAGGCGGGTCCGGGGGTCGAACATGGTCGCGACCACCCCGACCACCTCCAGACCGGGATTGGTGAAGGACCGCACGTCCGCGATCGTCTCCATCAACTGACCGACCCCGCGGTGGCTGAGGGTCTCGCACTGCAGCGGCACCAGGACCCCGCCGGCGGCGGTGAGGCCGTTGATGGTGAGGATTCCAAGTGACGGCGGGCAGTCGATGAGCACCATGTCATAACCGCTCCGGATCGTGTCGAGGGCCCGGCTGAGGGCGTACTCCCGGCCTGGGCGGGTGAGCAGGTGGACCTCGGCGCCGGCCATGTCGATGCTCGAGGGGAGGACGTCCATCCCGTCGACATGCTGCCTGGTGTCGGCCACGTCCGCCTTGCCGATCAGGACCTCGTAGAGGGAGACCTCGAGGGCGTCGGGGTCCAGACCCATGGAGAAGGTCAGGCAGGCCTGCGGGTCGAGATCCACCAGCAGCACCTTGCGGCCCCGCTCGGCCAGCGCCGCGCCCAACGAGTGCACCGTGGTGGTCTTGGCCACGCCGCCCTTCTGGTTGGCGACCGCGACTGTCTGCGTCACGCCACCAGCCTAATGGCGGGGGCGACGGGCCTTGTCCGGGGCAGGAAGAGGGTAAGGTCCGAGGCTCACCCCGGCGCCGTGGCCCCGAGATAGATGTCGGTACCCCATCTCTCCCCGGGCACCGTCGGGAACGGCTCCACCCGCACTGCGGCCCCCGGATGGGGCGCGTCCACCATCACACCGGACGCGTCCACGACCAGCCCGACGTGGGTGGCCAGGCCCGGCGCCGGACCGAAGAAGACCAGATCCCCCGGTGACAGGAGGGCCCCGGCCGGAACCGCCGGGCCGGCCACGAACTGTTCCTGGGCCACCCTGGGCAGGGCCACGCCCGCCGAAGCGTACGCGGCCTGGACCAGCCCCGAGCAGTCGAAGCCCGAACCGGGACTCTCGCCTCCCCACCGGTAGGGCGTGCCGACCTGAGCCAGGGCGTACCCGACAGCCTCGACACCGACCGGTCCGCGGGACACACCGAGACCGAGGCCCAGCGACCGGGCCACCTTCAGGACCCGGGCCACGTAGGCCGCCGAGTGGTTGTAGTCGAAGACGGCCACCCCCAACCGGGCCGGGTCGCCGGCACCGTCGGCGCAGAGCATCCGGGCCGCGGCGTAAACCGCGTCCACCGCGTCGTACGGGTTGGGAGGCCGGGCTCCACCGGGCGGCACCGGCCGGTCGAAGGCGGCGAAGGTCGCAGGCTCGAACTGCATCGGGCCCTCCGCTCCCGCCTGGTTGTGCCCGCTGTGGACGCCCGGCTGGTCCGATGTGCCGTTGTCCGACTCCACCGTCCCGATGGCGGCCAGCACCGTCCAGGGCAGGCCGGGACAGGTACCGGAGGCCGCGGCATACAGGCGGAGCATCGGCGGCGGAACGGCCTGCAGCGCGGGAGCGGCGCCGGCCGTTCCCGGAGCGGGAAGTGGGCTGAGGGTGGCAGCAGTGACCACGCTCAGCGTCGGACCGGCCACCGTGCAGGCGCCCGCCGCCAACACCAGCATTATCTTCATAGCTTTCAATGTATTTCATGTATAACGTCGCGGTCAACCGCCCGATTCCGGGCCCCGGTACGCTCGTGGAGCGCGGAAGAGGAGGAACCACTTGCGGTCGTGGATTGCCGACTACGAGGTGCTGGAGGCGCTGCCCGGCGCCACCCACGGGGGGGCGCGGTACCTGTGCCGCCCCCCCGCCCGGCTGGCATGGGACGATCCGGTGGAGGTGGCCGAGGTGGCGGTCGGCGACGACCGCTGGCCACAGTGGACCGACGGGATGGCCCGGCTGGCCGCGGTGCCCGGGCCCGATCTGAGAGCCCTCATCGAGACCGGACCCGACCGCGCCGGGACCGGCGCCTTCATCAGCTGCGAGTCGGCGCCGGGCGGCAGCCTGGCCTCGCCGGCACCCGCCGGGGCCGCCGCCCTGGACCGGGCGGCCCGCATCGAAGCGGTCGCCACCGCCGCCCGGGCCGCCCATGCCCTCCACGAGGCCGGGCTGGCCCACGGGTCCATAGGGCCGGAGTCGGTGCTTCTCACCCGTCGGGGCCCGGTGCTGTCCCCGCCCGTGCTGGACCGCCCTGAGGGCCTGGCCGCCCGGTGGTCGACCGGTGAGGTGTTGTCGGCCGTCGACCCGGACGTGCTGAGGGGGGAGGCTCCCTCCCGCAGCAGCGACATCTGGTCACTGGGGGCCACGCTCCACCGGGTGCTCAGTGACCGCTCCCTGTACCCGGGCATAGGTGCCGACCAGCCGGTAACGGCGGTGCAGCGGGTGATGTTCACCCGCCCGGAGCTCGACCCGGCCCTGGAGGGCGAGGTGCGGGACCTGATCGCCCGGTGCCTGACACCCGACCCGGCCGGGCGGCCGCAGACCGCAGCCGAGGTGGCCCAGGCGATCACGGCCCTGGGGGTGGGGCGATGATCGAGCGTCTCGAGGTCACCGCCGGGCCCGGAACGGTGATCCGGTACGGGTCCGTGGTGGCGTGGGCAGCCCCGTCCGCTTCGGTCGGCCTGATCAGTTTCCTTGCCGTCTCGGCCCGCAACCTGTCCGCATCACCGGCCGGCGGTCAGCAGCTGGCCGATCACCTGGCCGCCGTCCTTCAGGATCGCGACCCGGAGCCGGACGTGCCCTTCGCCGTGGTCGGTCCGAGCCCGGACGGCTGGGCGGCGCTGCTACACGGTCCGGTCCAGGTGTGGGACGGAGCCCGCTGGATCACCCCGGAGCCGGCGCCGGGCTGGATGCTGTGCCCTCTGTGGCCCGCGCCCACCCTGGCCGTGACTCCTTCCGGGGCGTCGATCCCGGCGGTAGCTCCCGACTCGGTTTCGGACCTGGAGGCCGGCGTGGTGCCCGGCGGCGGGTTCGTCCTGATCCCGGCCCGCACCGCTGCGCCGGGCACGTGGCCCGGCCAGCCGGAGACGGATCGGCCGGCTGAGCGCGACGCCGGGGAAGCGGCGGCCACCCCCGCCCCCGAGGGACCGGCCGTTCCGGCCGGTGCGGAGCTGCTCGGCGGCGGGGAGCCTGCACCGGGAGCGACCGCGACCGATGCCGGCGGCCCGGCCGGGACACCGCCCGGGCCC
>JAKAXG010000180.1 GCA_021827225.1 Actinomycetes bacterium
CCCGGCCCGGCGTCAGCCGCAGGCCATGGCCCCCACCACGTGCAGCACCTCGGTGCCGGCGGTGACGGCGGGGGGCAGCGGGGCGTCGGGCGGGTCGTGGGAGAGGTCCTCCCCGCCGGCGAAGAACCGGATGAACGGCCTCCGCCGCATGGTGGCCGGGTCCCTGATCGTTCCCTGGAGCGCCGGGTAGCCGGCCTCCAGGGCGTCGATCAGCCGGCGCTGGGTGACCGGGCCGGTCCCGCCGTCGTCGACGGCCAGGCGGATCTCGGTCGACACCCCGGCCAGGTTCCGCAGATGGTGGGGCAGGACCACCCGGATGACGGGCCCGGCGGTCACGGCAGGGTCTGCACCTCCACCGACAGCACCCGGGGCAGGTCCCGCACCGCCGCGGTCCAGGTGTCGCCGGCGTCGCCCGACACGTACAGCTGTCCGCCGGTGGTGCCGAAATACACCCCGCACGGGTCGAGGTCGTCGACGGCCATGGCGTCGCGGAGCACGTTGACGAAGCAGTTCCCCTGCGGCAGGCCGGCGGTGAGCGGCTCCCACTCCCCGCCGCCGGTCCGGCTGCGGTACACCCGCAGGCGGCCCTCCGGCGGGTAGTGCTCCGAGTCGCTGGTGATGGGCACCACGTAGACGGTGTCGGGCTCGTGGGCGTGCACGGCGATGGGGAAACCGAAATCGGAGGGCAGGTCCCCGCTTATCTCGCGCCAGGTGTCGCCGCCGTCGTCGCTTCGCATCACGTCCCAGTGCTTCTGCATGAACAGCACATCCGGGCGGTCCCGGTGGCGGGCGATGCGGTGCACGCAGTGGCCCACCTCGGCGTCGCCGTCGGGCAGGCCGGCCGAGCGCAGCCCCCGGTTGGAGGGCCGCCAGGTGACCCCGGCGTCGTCGGAGCGGAACACCCCGGCCGCGGAGATGGCCACGTGCATGCTCTCCGGTCGGGCCGGGTCGACCAGCACGGTGTGCACCGCCATCCCCCCGGCCCCCGGCTGCCAGGCCGGGCCGGAGCCGTGGGTGCGCAGGCCGGGCAGCTCCGACCAGCTGAGGCCGCCGTCGGCGGAGCGGAACAGGGCGGCGTCCTCCACCCCGGCGTACACCAGGTCCGGGTCGCCGGCCGACGGCTCCAGGTGCCACACCCGGGCGAACTCCCACGGGTGGGGGGTGCCGTCGTACCACTGGTGGGTGCCCGGCTGGCCGTCGTAGAGGAACTGGTTGCCGACCGGCTGCCACGACCGGCCGCCGTCGTCGGAGCGCTGCACCACCTGGCCGAACCAGCCGGTCGACTGCGAGGCGTACAGCCGGGACGGGTCGGCCGGGCTGCCGGCCATGTGGTACACCTCCCACCCGCCGAACAGCGGGCCCTCCACCGTCCAGTCCGACCGGTTCCCGTCCGACTCCAGCACGAACCCGCCCTTGGCCGTGCCCACCAGCACCCGCACACCTGACATGACCACTCCTGTCTTTCGAGCCTCGATGCTCCTGTAGACGCAGCAGCGACCCGGAAATCATCGCCCCCGCTCAACGCCGCGCCGTCGGGAAACAACCCGGGGATCCTGCCCCGGCCAGACCGTCCCGCCGGACCTCAACGTGGCGTTCATCGACGAGGTGGCCTGCGACTCGCAGTCCGCCGCGCTCGGCCCGGTGTCGGGCGGCCAGGTGTGCCTGCCCGGCTCGAAGTACCCGAGGCGCACCAAGGTGACCATGCAGCCGTTGCCGACCAACCTGCAGACCATGCCGGATCCGTGCGCCGGGGTCCCGGCCAACTCCTGGTGCCCGGGCCAGGAAAGGATCGCCGGGTCTTCCACTTCGGTGCGGTAAGTGGGAGTATGGACCCGGTTAACTGCTCGAGAACAGTTGCCATACGCCTTGCCCGGGCCTCTCGCGTACGCGAGGCTCGACGGGGTCGAGGAAAGCGGGGGTACACCTGATGACCACGCTCAACTGCCTGAGGGACCCGATCCGACTGGAGGAGATCCGCCGGCTCCAACCGTTGGACCCGGACCGCCGGGAGGTGCTGGACCGCCTGGCCGCCCTGGCCGCCGAGCTGTCCGACGCCCCGGTGGCGCTGGTCACCATCGTGGAGGGGGAGCGGCAGGTCTTCGCCGCCCAGCACGGCCTGCCCCCGGACCTGGCCGCCGCCGGCGAGACCCCGATCGACTACTCCCTGTGCCAGTACGCCGTCACGTCCGGCAAGCCCCTCATCGTGGAGAGCCTGGCCGACAGCGCCATGCTCAAGGGCCACCCGGCCCGGGACGCCCTGGGGGTCGTCGCCTACGCGGGGGTGCCCCTTTTTCTGGCATCCGGGCAGGCCATAGGAACGCTGTGCGTGGTCGACTTCGTGACCCGCAACTGGACCGACGACCTGCTGGCCCGGCTGGCGCTGCTGGCCGACCTGGCCGCCGACCAGTTCAACCTGGCGGACCACGAGCGGCGGGAGGCGTTCCGCCGGACGTGGCGGGCCATCCCCGAGCAGCCCCGCTGGTAGCCCCTCCCCGCCCCGCCAGCCCATACCCCTAGGGGTATTTGCCGGTAGCCCGCCGCGTCTGGCATTATGGATCTCTGATACCCCCCGGGGTACCCCTCGATCCATGGGAGGATGCACACACGTGGCAACGACCGTCGACGCCTCAACCCGGCCCAGCGCGGCCCCGCCCGGGCCCGAACCCGGGTTGATGTCCCGGCTCGGGACCTGGACCGCCACCCACCTGCGCACCGTGCTGCTGGCGTGGATGGTGGTGCTGATCGGATTCGGCATCTTCGCCCCCAAGGTGCAGTCCTCCCTGGCCGGCGCCGGATGGCAGGACTCCACCAGCCAGTCCGTGGCCGCCCGCAACGTGATCCAGAAGGACTTCGCCGGGCTCGGCTCCAGCGCCCTCCAGGTGGTCGTCGTCGACCACCACGCCCCGCTGGCCAGCGACCCGGCCGCCCGCACCGTGATCGACCGGGTCACCGCCCTCCTGCGGTCCGACCACCGGGTGTCCACGGTGGTGCCCCCGCAGCCGGGAGCGTCGCTGTCGGCCGACGGCCGCACCGGGATCATCACCGCCGGGGCCGCCGCCAACCCCAACACCATGGTGAAGGCGGCCGAGCACCTGCAGGGTCCCCTGTCGCGCCTCGGCACGTCCAACATCTCGGTCACCCTCACCGGTGACAGCGCCCTGTGGGCCAACTTCAACGCCGCCAACCACTCGGCCATGATGAAATCCGAGATGCTGTCATGGCCTGTGACCATGGCCATCCTGGTGATCGCCTTCGGCAGCCTGGTGGCCGCCGGCCTGCCCCTGATGCTGACCATGGCCGGCCTGCTGGTCTCCGCCGGCGCCCTGGTCCTGGCCGACAAGATCGCCCCGGTGTCCATCTGGGCCCTCAACTTCGCCCTCATGTTCGCCCTGGCCCTGGGCATCGACTACGCCCTGTTCCTCGTCGTGCGGTTCCGCTCCGCCCTGCACCGCCGGGGCGCCGCCCCGGGTGACCGCCAGGCGGCGGTGGCGGCGGTGGCCGAGACCATGGGCACCGCCGGCAAGGCGGTCGGCTTCTCCGCCCTCACCGTGCTGGCCTCGCTGGCCGCCATCCTGCTGGTGCCGAGCCCGGCGTTCCGCTCCATGGCCCTCGGGATCATGCTGTCGGTGATCGCGGTGCTGTCCGCCACCCTCACCCTGCTGCCGGCCGTGCTCGGCAAGCTGGGCACCCGCGTCGACGCCGGGCGGATCCGCTTCGGCCGGCGCCGCAAGGAGGAGCCGGGCGAGGTCGTCCACCTCCACGGACATCGCCTGGAGGAGCGCCTGCACAGCTGGGGCAAGACCCTGTGGCGCCACCCGGTCGTGGCCGGCGCCGGCGCCCTGGTGGTCCTGGCCCTGGCCGCCTTCCCGGTCATCGGGCTGCGCACCTCCATGCCGTCGATCACCATCATCCCCTCCTCGGCCAACGCCCGGGTCGGCTACGACCAGGTGACCAAGGCGTTCGGGCCCGGCGCCCCCGGCACCCTCCAGGTGCTGGTCCCCGCCGCCCAGGAGCGCACCGCCCTGGCCACCCTGTCGCACACCCCCGGTGTGGCCGCCGCCATGCCGGCCGGCACCAACGCCGGCTGGACGCTGAACCAGGTGGTTCCCACCACCGGGCCCTCGACGCCGGCCACCGGGGCGACCATCGACCGGATCCGCCACGTGCTGCCCACCGGCAGCCTGGTGGGCGGGGCCGCGGCGGAGAACCACGACCTGCAGTCGGCCCTGGCCAGCCGCACCCCGCTGGTGTTCGGCATCCTGGCCGGGATGGGCTTCCTGCTGCTGCTGGTCGCCCTGGGCGCCCCGCTGATCTCGCTGGCCGGGGTGCTCGTCACCTCCCTGTCGGTGGCCGGGGCGTTCGGCGTGGCCCGCCTGATCTTCCAGGACGGCCACCTGTCGGGCCTGTTGAACTTCACCCCGCAGGGCTTCGTGGACGCCTGGGGCCCGCTGTTCTTCGGGGCCATGGTGTTCGGGGTGGCGATGGACTACACCCTGTTCCTGCTGTCCGCGGCCAAGGAGCGCTACGAGACCCACGCCGACCCCGAGCACGCCATGACCGGATCTGTCCGCACCTCCGGCCGGGTCGTCCTCTCGGCGGCGGCGGTGATGATCGCCGTGTTCCTCACCTTCGCCCTGTCGGGGCCGCTGGCTCCGAAGGAGATGGGGGTTATCCTGGCCGTGGCCGTGGCCCTCGACGCACTCGTCGTGCGGCTGGTGCTGCTGCCGGTGATCCTGCGCCTCGGCCATCACTGGGCCTGGCACCGGCCGGCGTGGCTGGATCGGGTCATCCCCCACGTGAGTTTCTCGCACTGAGCCGGCCGTGTCACAGGAGGTTCTGTAGATGGAAGCAGCCGAGTGGGACCAGCGCTACAGCGCCCAGGATCTGGTCTGGTCGGTAGAGCCCAACCGGTTCGTGGAGGCCGAGACGGCCTCCACGCCGGCGGGCCGGGCCCTCGACGTGGCCGCCGGGGAGGGCCGCAACTCCATCTGGCTGGCCGGCCAGGGATGGCGGGTGACCGCCGTGGACTTCTCCCAGGTCGGCCTGGAGAAGGGCCGCCGCCTGGCCGAGAAGGCCGGGGTGGCGGAGCGCATCGAGTGGGTGACCGCCGACCTGCGCACCTGGAACCCGGAGCCGGGCGCCTACGACCTGGTGATGGTCGCCTACCTGCAACTGCCCGAAGACAGCCTGCGGCCGGTCCTCGAGCACATGGCGACCGGCCTGGCCCCCGGCGCCAAGATGCTCGTGGTCGGCCACGACCGGGCCAACCTGGAGGCCGGGGTGGGCGGCCCCCAGGACCCGGCGGTGCTGCACACCCCCGACGGCCTGCGCTCCATCCTGGCCGGCGCCGGCCTCGACCACATCCGGTCGGCCACCGTCGAGCGGCCCACCCCGGCCGGCACCGCCCTCGACACCCTCGCCACCGCCGTCCGACCAGAAGGGAGCCCCAAGTGAGCTACAGCTACACATCCAGCACCGACCTCGGATTCGACGAGGTCGTGACCCGGGTGAAGGAGGCGTTCAAGGAGCAGGGCTTCGGTGTCCTCACCGAGATCGACATCCAGGCCACCCTCAAGGAGAAGCTGGGGGTGGACACCGACCCCTACCTGATCATCGGGGCGTGCAACCCGGGTTTCGCCAGCCAGGCCCTGGCCGCCGAGCCGGGGGTGGGGGTGTTCCTGCCCTGCAACGTGGTGGTCCGCCGGGCCGGCGGCCGGACGCTCATCGAGGCCATGGACCCCCGGGTCATGGGCCAGTTCTTCTCCGCCCCCGGCCTCGGGGAGCTGATCGACCAGGTGGCGCCCCGGGTGGAGGCGGCGGTAGCAGCGGCGGCCGGGCACTGAACCGGGCTACGGACCGCCCCGGCCCCGGGGCTGACGCCTCGGGGCCGGGGCCGGCCGCTTCTGGGACCGGGCCCTCATCGACTACCCCCCGGGGTAAGATGGCGGGATCCCTAGGTAAGGAGATCGGGGTGGAACTGCCTGCTGACGTGATCGACGACGTGCGCAAGCGGCTGCGGCGCATCAACGGGCAGGTGGAGGGCCTGGAACGCATGCTGGCCGAGGGCCGGGACTGCCGCGACGTGCTCACCCAGCTGGCCGCAGTGTCCAAGGCCCTGGACCGGGCCGGCTTCAAGCTGGTGGCCGGCGGCCTGGCCCACTGCATCGAGCATCCCGAGCAGGCCGACGCCGACGGCAACGCGGTGGCCGCCCTCGAGAAGCTGTTCATGAGCCTGGCCTAGCCGCCGGCTGGCCGGGGAAGGGGGGATTCCATGGAGCATCCGGGGCGAGACGCTGGATGCTCGGGGCGCGCCCGGGACCGGATTGCCAGCCGGCAAATCCCTACTTGACAACGACCCGTCGCCGCGCTTTGGATGAGAGTACGTACTTTTGTACTTTCGTACATAGGACTTCGGATCGGGCGCCGGGAGGGGCCGATCCCCGGGAGGAAAGGCGAGGCCCGTGGCTCACGTCGTAACCATCGAAACGCAGGGACTGGGGGATCGCAGCTACCTCGTGCATGACGGGGAGGTGGCGGTGGTGGTCGACCCGCAACGTGACATCGACCGGGTGCTGGACCTGATCGACCGGCTGGGGGTGCGGCTCACCCACATCTGCGAGACCCACATCCACAACGACTACGTCACCGGAGGCCTGGCCCTGGCCGGGCGCACCGGGGCCGAGTACGTGGTCCCCGCCGGGGACCAGGTCGACTTCGAGCGGGTGCCCGCCACCGACGGCCTGAAGATCTGCACCGGCCGCCTGGTGGTCACCGCCCTGCACACCCCCGGCCATACCCCGAACCACACCTCGTATGCCGTCGGCGACGACGGCGGGGACCCGTCGTTCGTCTTCACCGGCGGCTCCATGCTCTTCGGGGCGGTGGGCCGCACCGACCTGATCAGCCCGGAGCGCACCGAGGAGCTGAGCCGGGCCCAGTTCCGCTCGGTCCGGCGGCTGGCCGGAGAGCTGGCCGAGCACGTCGAGGTCATGCCGACCCACGGCTTCGGCAGCTTCTGCTCCGCCACCGAGACCAGCGGCGACACCTCCACCATCGGCGAGGAGCGGCGCCGCAACGTGGCCCTGGTCACCGACGACGAGGACCGCTTCGTCAAGGAGCTGATGGCCGGGCTCACCGCCTACCCCCGCTACTACGCCCACATGGCCGGCCTGAACTCCGCCGGCCCGGGCGAAGCGGACCTGTCCATGCCCGAGCCGGCCGACCCGGCGGTGCTGCGCCGGCGCATCGACGCCGGCGAGTGGGTCGTCGACCTGCGCGAGCGGCGGGCCTTCGCCCGGCTGCACATGGCCGGGACGGTGTCGATCGAGATGGGCGACCCCTTCGCCACCTACTTCGGCTGGACGCTGCCCTGGCAGGCCCCGGTCACCCTGATCGGCGACAGCGCCGAGCAGGTCGCCGAGGCCCGCCGGCAGCTGGCCCGCATCGGCATCGACGAGGTGGCCGGCGCCGCCGTCGGCGCCGTGGAGGAGCTGGCCGGGGAACGGACCGGCGGCTACCGGGTGGCCGCCTTCGAGGACCTGGCCTCGGTGTACGGCCGCGACGGCGTGGTGGTCCTGGACGTGCGGCGCGACGACGAGTGGTCCGCCGGTCACGTGGCGGGGGCCACCCACATCCCGTTCTGGGAGCTGGCCGACCGCACCGGGGAGCTGCCCGCCGGCGAGCTGTGGGTCCACTGCCAGGCCGGGTTCCGGGCCTCCATCGCCGCGTCGATCGCCGACCGGGCCGGGCGCGACGTGGTCCTGGTGGACGACGACTGGGAACAGGCCGCCAAGGTGGGCCTGCCCATCGAAGCCGCCGGAACGGGTATCTGAGCCACCGGGCTCCACGACGAATACGGGAGAAGCTCCTTGCGCTACGGCTTTGTGATCGACCAACGGACCTGCATCGGCTGCCACGCGTGCACCGTGGCGTGCAAGACC